>CALFYN010000636.1 GCA_937952345.1 uncultured Acidobacteriota bacterium | reverse complement strand
ACCTTCGATTGCGGCGTCACGCGCGAACTCGGCGAAGATCCCGTCGCTGTCTGCAAGTATCTCGGCAGCCGCGATGTCATCAATCACGTGCACTACCGCAACGTCACCGTGCGCCAGCCTTACGTCGATTACACCGAAGTGTGGCTGGATGAAGGGCAGGTGAACATGTTCGAGGTGATGAAGGAACTCGTCCGCCAGAAGTATTCCCGCAGCGTTCTTCCCGAGCATCCGCGCGCCATCGACATTGATCGCGAACGCGGCATTCGCGGCCAGTACGCCAAGGTCGGCGGCGGCGGCTTCGTCGGCGAAATCTACAACTACGCCTTCACCAAAGCAATGCTGCTCGCCGCGCTCTCGCAATAGCCATCAACGGATGGGCGAGTACGGCGTCGCGCGATACAGCGACATCTGAATGACGCTCGAAATCTGCCCGCTCCGGTCGATGGATTCCTTGCGCACGCGCACCCATTCTTCATCGGCACCAAAGGCGTTCCATGCTTTTTCCCGCGCCGCCAGCGAATCGAAGGGAATCAGATACGTCAGGTTCGGCCGGTTCATTCCAAACACCGTCGAGCTATAGAAGAGCGGATGCACTCCCACGCGGTGGAAGATCTTGATCTCCGGCCCGGCAAAGCGCTCATGCAGCGCCTTCCACTGCCGCGCTGTGGGGGAGTGATAGGTACGCAGTTCGAAGATGCGCGGGGCCGGTGGCGCCTTCTCCGGCTTCACGATCTCCGGCGAATACGTTGTCGCCTCCAGCAGCGTCGCGCTTGAGGAAACGTACGGAGGCTCCCCCGCTTCCCACTGATCGAATGCACGGCCGAAATCCTTGTCCGAAAACAGCGCTTTCGAAATCGAGTAGATCTCCGACATCGATTCCATGCCGAGGATCACCGCCACCTGCGGCATATGCGCCGCGACCAACGCCTCCAGCACGATCTTCGGACCCTTGTGTACGCGCTCCAGCATTGGCATCGCCGCCTTGGACAGAAACTCATGAATGCGTCCCGGTTGCGATCCGTTTTCCAGATAATACTGTTCCAGCACATAGAAGCGAGTCTTGCGGCTCTCCTGTGCGGCGGCCATCGCAGCCGCGGGCAGCATCGCGGGCATGCCTTCGAGAAAA
>CALFYN010000635.1 GCA_937952345.1 uncultured Acidobacteriota bacterium | reverse complement strand
TATCTTGAGGCTGGACTCCGGACAATGCAATCGATGCAGCTTCCGGCCGTGCGAGTACGAAGCGGGTAAAATGAGAGGAGCAGATGCCTGAGGTAGCCCGATTTTTTGGGATTGTGATTCGAATGTATTATAGGGACCACGATCCTGCACATTTCCACGCCGAATATGGCGAACACGAGGCCCTCGTTGAGATTGAGACTCTCTCTATCCTCAGGGGCGAACTCCCGAGGAGAGCTATGGCGTTGGTACTGGAATGGTCGGCCCTTCATCGCCGGGAACTGAGGGCGAATTGGGAACGGGCGCGCGGTGGGACTCCATTGGAAACCATTGCCCCACTGGACTAAGGAGGAGAAGTGAAACTAGTTCGCATCCGGGCAGCCAAGGCGTTGGCCAACTACCGAGTGCAACTCACTCTGACCGACGGTCGCGTCGTCGAGAGGGATCTCGGGCCGATGCTGGTGGGGCCTGTCTTTGACGAGATCCGCAACGACGAGGCAAGATTTAGAGAGATGCGGGTGGAGGGCGGCACACTGGTGTGGCCAACCGGCGCCGACCTGTGCCCCGATGCGCTCATATGGGGTGGCTTACCGCCGGCCGATGCCGCCTTGGACGTAGCGTGAACGGCCCACCTGCAAGACCGCAAGTGACCAACGAGGCCCACACCCGGCGAACTCCTGAACCGGACGAAGTTCGAGAGGTGTTCGCCCGGGTTCGGACGTGCCTATTACTTCGCGGAAGTATTACATCGCGGGTTGTGCAATTTGTACATGCTCTCTCGAATCCCGGATCGTGGTCCTGTTCATCGACTCAGGGTGGAGGAGCACTTTCGCGACGCCTTCAAACTGACCTTGGGGCAAGTCATCCATTCACTTAAGCCTGGCCTCTCACCGGCGCTCGTGAAACAGCTTGACGACGCGATAGAGCGAAGAAACTTTCTCGCTCATCACCGCTGGTACGAGCGAGCACACTTGATGTCGAGCGTGGAAGGCGTCGAAGAGATGATCGCGGAACTTGAGATGTTCACGGAACTATTTCAGGCCGCCGACAGGGAGATCGACGAACTCGTCGAGCCACTGCACCAGCGCCTCGGGCTCACACCAGCGATGTTCGCGGCGCACATGGCGGAGCTCACGCGCGGCGAGCCGATGGAACCGCTTCCCAAAACCCGAAAACCCAAACGGGAGGAAGTCGTGGTCGGCGTCTACAACGCTCCCAGTTTGACGACCCGTGGCAAATCAATGCTCGTCTTCGTGACCGACGATGGCATCGTTTGGCAATTGTGCGACGCTGGGCTCGGCTGGTCGCCGTATGATTCCGTCGACGTGCAGTGGACCCCGGTCTCAAAGTTCGCCGACCTCCTGCCCGCGCGGATCAATCCTCGACCGCCGGCCGTCGATCCGTGGACCTTCGATCTTGTCTTCGGAGAGAAGGCAAAGCTCAGGGTTCGTCCAGGATCGCTCCCCGGCGAGGTTGCCTACATTCTGGAGCGCTCCCAATAAGGCCTGGAGCGTCGCGAATCGAATCGGAGGTCACCTGCCGGTTGAACGCCTTCGCGAACCGCCCGAAGAACTCTGCCACGGCACCGGCGTTGTGGGCCAATCCTTGGGGACACCCCGGGGCCTCTCGATCTTCCTGAAGTCTCGCCAAGCCTTCCTGTGCTTGCAATGATATCATTGCAATATGCCGAACCTCCTCATTCGCGACTTGGATGAAGCCGTGAAATCGCGCCTGCGCATTCGCGCGGCCCGTCATGGCCGGTCCATGGCCGAGGAGGTGCGCGTGATTCTTCGTGAAGCGGTAACCGGTGAATCCCCGGCAAGGCCCAACCTCGCTGATTCCATCCGCAGCCGCATTGAGCCCCTCGGCGGCATCGATTTGAAACTCCCGCGCCGGGAAAAGACACGGAAACCACCAGCTCTTGAAGAATGATCGTCCTTGATACCAACGTCCTCTCGGAAGTCCTCAAACCGGCGCCCACTCCTGAGGTGCTGCGCTGGCTGGCTCGCCAGGAACCCCTCACTGTCTTCACCACCACCATCACCGTCGCCGAGATGTTCTACGGCATTGAAGCCCTGCCCCACGGCAAACGCCGGGAGAGACTGGCGAGGGCCGTGGAAGAGATTCTGTGGCATGATTTCCGTGGACGAATCCTGTCCTTTGACGAAAGCGCCGCCAAGCTGTTCGCATCAGTCGTCACCGCGCGCGAAGCCAAGGGCCGCCCCATCTCCCAAATGGACGCCATGATTGCCGCCATCTGCCGCGCGCACCGCGCCACGCTGGCCACACGCAACGAATCAGACTTCGCCCATTGCGGCGTCTCCCTCATCAATCCATGGAACCCGCGCGAATAACGTATCATGGCGAAATGCGGACCCTCTCCTTCCTCCTCGCCTGTTCCACCCTCGTAGCAGCCGATTTCCCCAATCCCGCCACCGACGTCGATGCCAAGGGCAAGCAGACCGCGGTGTTCGCCGGAGGCTGCTTCTGGTGCACCGAAGCTGTATTCGAAGGGCTCGCCGGTGTGGAGAACGTCGTCTCCGGCTACGCCGGCGGCAAAGCCAGTGACGCCAAATACGACCTCGTCTCCAATCACAAAACCGATCATGCCGAAGTCATTCAAATCACCTATGACCCCGCCAAAATCTCCTTCGGCACTCTATTAAAGGTATTCTTCAGCGTCGCCCACGACCCCACCCAGTTCCACCGCCAGGGCCCGGACTGGGGCCGCCAATACCGCTCCGCTGTCTTCTATCAGGGCCCGGAACAAAAGCGTGTCACCGAAGCCTACATCCGCCAGCTCAACGAAGCGAAAATCTTCTCGAAATCCATCGTCACCGAAGTCGTGCCGCTCAACGGTTTCTACCCCGCCGAAGGCTATCATCAGGATTTCGTGAAGCGCAACCCCAGCCACCCCTATGTCGTCGTCAACGCGCTGCCCAAGCTCGAAAAACTGAAGAAAAATTACTCCGGATTATTGCGCAAGTAAGCCTTGATCTCCGCAATCACGTCCGGCGTCCGGCACTTCGTTTGCCCGTGGTCCACTTCCACCGCACCAATATTCCGCGTCGCCAGAATCACTTCCCCGCGCAGCGAAGGCACATAGCACCCGATCGCCACCAGTGCATGCAGCATGGCATCCTTCACCCGGTTCCGCGACGCATGGATCTCTGCTTCAATCGACCGGATGAACCCCCGCAGCCGCGCCTCATTCAGACGCTCGCCATTGTCCAGCAGCGTCGCCAGCAGCATATACCCGGCGCGCCCCGGCCACTCCTGTAGGGACCGCGTCCACTTCAAGCAATTGTCCGCGAAGGGACTCTTCGCCACCAGATCGCGCACAAACTGATCGGCGAGAAAATAATAGTCGATCGTCGCCACCCACCCATCCAGCGTCTTCACCGGAGTCGTCTTCGCGTCCGCCACAAAGATCGCCAGATGCCGCGCATCCGGAATCCCCGTCTTCCACAACTCCTCCGCCAGCGCCGGGTCCACCCCGATCTCACGCTTCAGTTTCCGCAGATTCGTCGCGCTCACGCCGAACAGCGGAAGCTTCGCGCCATGCCGCAGCAGCGCGCGTTTGTTCTCCTCCGTGCCGCACGTCTCCAACCTGCGCATCGCCTCATCCAGGGTCATCTGTTTCTCTCTACCATAGCTTAGGTCTATGCTGGGAATGTGGAACCCCAACCGAATCCCACACGGCGTCAAACGGCGCGGGCACTGGCGTGGACGGCGGTTTCGGCGGGCAGAATCCTCGGCGCCAATGAAACACTGCAAATCGGCTGCATCGGCACCGGAGGCCGCGCCCAGGCGCTGATGCGCAACATCGAGCGCATCGGCAACGCACGCATCTCCGCCGTGTGCGATGTCTGGACCGAAAATCTCGAAAAAGCAAAACAAATCGCCGGCCCATCGGCATTCGCCACCGGCGATTCCCGCGAACTGCTCGCGCGCCGCGACGTCGACGCCGTACTCATCGGCGCCCCCGACCATCAGCATGTGCCGCTCACCGTGGCCGCCTGCCGCGCCGGCAAGGATGTCTACGTCGAAAAGCCCCTCACCCACAGCCGCGATGAAGAACGCGCCGTCCTCGATGCCGTCCGCCAATCCGGACGCATCGTCCAGGTCGGCACCCAGCAGCGCAGCATGCCGCACATGAAGAAGGGCCGCGACATGGTGCTCGCCGGCAAAATCGGCAAGGTGCACAAAGCCCACATCACCTGGAACCGCAATGCCCCCCGCGCCGCGCAGCAATACCAGATCGACGCCGCCAAGGTGAACTGGAAAGCTTGGCTCGGCCCCGCCCGCGCGCAGGACTTCGACCCCTACCGCTTCCGCCAGTGGCGCTGGTTCTGGGATTTCGGCGGCGGCATCTTCACCGATCTGATGGTCCATCAGATCGACATCGTCCATTGGATTCTGGGGTTGGACCACCCCGCCACCGCCGCCAGCATCGGCGACTGGTTTTCCGCCAAGGGCATCTGGGAAACGCCCGACACCGTACAAACCATCCTGCGCTACCCCGACGCGGAAGTGCAGGTCTATTTCGAAGGCACGTTCAGCAATGCGCGCAACGCTGCCATGATCGAACTGATGGGCTCGGACGGCACGCTGTATCTCGACCGGGGACGCTACGAACTTTATCCCGAAACTCGAACCAAGAAATTTGCCTATGAAGAATGGGTACTGGGCGCGGGACCGCGCGGCGCGGATTTTTACGATAACCCCAATGGGGAACTGCTTCACCTCACAGACTGGGTCGAAGCAGTGCGCGCACGCCGCCAACCCGCCGCTCCCGTGGAGGCGGGTGTTTCTTCCGCCGCCGCGGCCCATCTTGCCAATCAGGCCTTGCGTTCGGGTCAAGTGGCGAAATGGAAGGCATAAATAATGAAAATTCTCGTCTTGAATTTCGGCAGCAGTTCCGCCAAAAGCCAGTTGATTGACACCAGCGCGGAGCAGATCGCACAGAACAGCGACCGCCTCCTCGTCAAGGTCACCGTGGACCGCATGGGTACACCCTACTCGGTCGTGCAGGTGGAAGCCCCCGAAAAGCTCCCCGCCCGCAAGAAAGTCAAGATCTCCAAGCCCATCTACAAAGCCGAGGACGCCTTCCAGGCCATCCTCGATGCCTGCATGCAATACGCCGGCGATGAACTCTCCGGCCCCTCCGATATTCAGGGCGTCGGCCACCGCATCGTCCATGGCGGCGAGCGCTTCCAGCGTTCCACCGAAATGACTCCCGAAGTCGTCGATGACATCGAAGACAACGTCGACCTTGCCCCCCTCCACACACCGCATAACCTGAAAGGCTTCTATGCCGCTAAGGCGATGCTGCCCAACGCCTGCAACGTCGCCGTCTTCGACACCTCCTTCCACCACACCATTCCGCCCGCCGCCCATATTTACGGGCTCCCTTACATCTACTATGAGCGCTACAAGATCCGCCGTTACGGCTTTCACGGCACATCCCACCGCTACATCTCCTACCGCTTCGCCCAACTGCATGGCAAGAAACGCGAGGACTACAAGCTCATCACCTGCCACCTCGGCAACGGCTGTTCCGTAACCGCCATCGACCGCGGCCGTAGCGTCGATACCTCCATGGGTTTCACCCCCATCGAAGGTCTCCTCATGGGCACGCGTTGCGGCGACGTCGATCCCATGGCCGTCCTCCACGTCATCTGGCATGAAGCCATGGATGCGCAGACCCTCGAATCCATGCTCAACCGCATGAGCGGCCTCTATGGTGTCAGCGGCATCTCCAGCGACATGCGCGTCCTTCTCGAGGAAGCCGAAAAAAACAACTCCCGCGCCAAACTCGCCATCGACATGTTCTGCCACCGCGTCCGCAAGTACATCGGCGCCTACATGGCCGTCATGGATGGTTGCGATGCCATCCTCTTCAGCGGCGGTATCGGCGAAAACGCCGCACCCATCCGTGCCCAGATCTGCGAAAGCCTCGGCTGGCTTGGCGTCGATTTCGACGCGGAGCGCAACGCCGCCGCCATCGGCATCGATTCGCCCATCACCAAAGATGGTGCGCGCGTCCCCGCCTGGGTCATCCCCACCAACGAGGAACTGCTCATCGCCCGCGACACTCTCCGCTGCATCGAAGGCCTTCCCATGCCATAGAGGTACAATCAGGAGTTCATGGCCAGATACCTGTTGCATTCGGTAAGCTACGCCGGCTTTTGGGGCCAGGCGTTTTTGTCCGTCGAGGACTTCGTCAACAAAGCCGCCGAGCTTGGCTATGACGGTGTCATGCTCATGGCCAAGCGCCCCCATCTTTCCGCCCTCGACTACGGCGCGGCCGAGCGCGCGGCTTTGCGCAAGCATCTCGAACGAGCCAAACTCAAGCACGTCGTGCTCGCCGGCTACACCAATCTCACCGCCGACATGGAGCACGGCGAAATCCCCCATCGCGAGATCCAGACCCAGTACATGATCGAACTCGCCCGCCTGGCCAAGGACATCGGCGCATCCGCCGTGCGCGTCTTCACCGGCTACGACAATCCCGCTGCCGATTACGGCAAGCAGTGGAAACTGATCGCCGATACCTTGCGCGAAACGGCCACCCGCTACGCCGAGTTCGGGGTTGTCCTCGGCGTCCAGAATCACCACGACATGTGCGCCGGCTATGAGACGATGAACGACCTCATCCGCACCGTCAACCATCCCAGTTGCCGCGCCATGTTCGATGCCTGGGCCCCGGCGCTCCATGGCGACGATATCGAAAAAGCCGCCCGCCTCCTGGCCCCCGTCACCGTCCACACCACTGTGGCCGATTATCAACTCCGTCCCCGCTATCGCTACAACGCGCCGCTCGTGAACTACGAAAAACAGACCCCCTTCGTTCAGGCCGTGCCCATGGGTGAAGGCTTCATCGACTACAAGGCATTCTTCCGCGGTATGAAGAAGGGTGGATTCAACGGAACCGTGGCCTACGAGATGTGCTCCCAACTCGCCGACGGCGGCGAACTGGCGACACTCGACCGCTATGCCCGCCGCTTCCTCGAATACATAAAAAAATGACACTGCTCGAAGCCATTCAACAAAAGGTGCTCATCGGCGACGGAGCCATGGGCACGCAACTGCAAGCCGCCGGTCTTGAACCCGGAGGCTGCGGCGAGATCTGGAACATCGAACGGCCCGATGTCATCCTCGCCATCCAGAAGGCCTACGTCGATGCCGGCTCCGATGTCCTCATCAGCAACACATTCGGAGCCAGCCGCATCATGCTCGCCCGCCACGGCTACGCCGACAAGGCCCGTGAGATCAATCAGGCCGGTGTGCGCATCGCCCGCCAGGCATTCGGCGACAAGCCCGGCTTCGTCCTCGGCGACATCGGACCCTTCGGCGGCCTCATGGAGCCCCACGGCGAAGTGTCCGAAGACGCCGTCCGCGAAGCCTTCGATGAACAAGCCCAAGCCCTCGTCGATGCCGGCGCCGACGCCATCATCATCGAAACCATGACTGCCCTCGAGGAATTGGGCATTGCCCTGGAATCCGCAAAGAAAGCCGGAGCCTCCATCATCATCGGCAGCGTCGCCTTCGACGTCACCGTCAACGGCAAAGACGTCCGCACCATGATGGGCATTTCTCCCGAAAAGGCCGCGAAATTCCTCGAAGATAACGGAGCCCACATCGCCGCCCTCAACTGCGGAGCCGGAGTCGACATGGCCTGGGCCGCGAAGATCGCCGCCCGCTATCGTGCCTCCTGCTCGCTGCCCGTCATGGCGCAACCCAACGCCGGCCTGCCCGTGCTCGAAAAAATGAAGGTGGTCTACAAGCAGGATCCCGATGAGTTCGCCGCCGGACTGCCGGCTCTCGTCGATGCCGGCGCGCGCATCGTAGGCGCATGCTGCGGCAGCACTCCGCTCAACATCCGCAAATTCCGCGAAGTCCTGGCCCACTCGAAATAAACCGCCGCCCCTCTCCACACTCGCCCGTGCCATCATGAAAGTGGTTCCAGCCAGGAGGTGCCACCATGTTGATCCGGGCTGCGATCGTCAGTTTGCTCGCCGCCGCCATCGGTCAATCGGCGCCCGTGCTCCGCGCGCACGTCGATAATCAACCCATCACGCCCGTCACCGCCCGTTACCTGGTCCGCTCCATCGAAGAAGCCGGACGCCTCAACAGCCCGCTTCTCTTAATAGTCCTCGATACCCCCGGCGGCCTTGTCGATTCCACTCGCGAGATCGTCAAAGCCATCCTCGCCAGCAAAACACCCATCGCCGTTTATGTTTCACCCGCCGGAGCCCGCGCCGCCTCCGCCGGCGTCTTCATCACCATGGCCGCGCATATCGCCGCCATGACCCCCGGCACGAACATCGGCGCCGCCCATCCCGTCCAAATCGGCGGCTTCCCCACCGCTCCCCAGCCTCCCGATGCCTCCTCTAAAAAGGAAAAGCAAACGGCCCCCATGGAGGACAAAATCGTCAACGACACCGTCGCCTGGGTCGAATCGCTCGCCCACCTCCGCGGCCGCAACGCCGAATGGGCCGCCCGCACCGTCCGCGAAAGCATCTCCGCATCCGCCGGCGAAGCCCTCCGCGACAAAGCCATCGATCTCATCGCCGATTCCGAATCCGCGCTCCTCACCCAGCTCAACGGGCGCAAAGTCACCATGCCCTCCGGCGACATCACCCTCCAAACCACCGGAGTCCCCATCCAGAACTTCCCCATGTGGTGGGGAGAGCGCCTCCTCACCGCGCTCGCCAACCCCACGCTCGCCTTCCTCCTCCTCATGTTCGGCTTCTACGGAATCATCTTCGAATTAAACAGCCCCGGATGGGGAGTCGGCGGAACCGTCGGCATCATCTGCCTCATCCTCGGATTCTTCGCCCTCGCCGTGCTCCCCGTGAACTACGTGGGTCTCGCCCTCATCGGCATCGCCCTTGCCCTATTCGTCAGTGAAGCCTTCGTCCCCAGCCATGGCCTGCTCACCGTCGGCGGCATCATCTGCCTGTTCCTCGGCGGAATCATGCTCGTCGATTCCCCCAGCGGCTTTGAGCGTGTATCCCTCTCCGTCCTCATCCCGGTCTGCCTGGCCACCGCCACCATTTCCGGGTTCCTCTTCACCCGCATCATCGTCGCGTTCCGGCAACCCACGCAAACGGGCGGCGAAGCCCTCGTGGGCGCCATCGCCGTCGCCGACGGCAGTTTCTCCGATACCGGCCCATGCTTTACCGGACTGGTTCGCGTCCACGGAGAGTTCTGGCGCGCCGTCTCCGGCCAGCCCGTCGCCGCCGGCGATGCCGTCACCATTCAAAGCCGCGACGGCCTCACTCTCCACGTATCCCCACAAAACAAGTAACCAAAGAAAGGAGACCGCTATGTTGATTTCCGAAGCTCTAGGAGGAACCGGTATCCTCATCGCGATCGTGGCGATTTACTTCCTCAGTTGCATCAAAATCGTCCTCGAATTCGAGCGCGCCATCGTGTTCCGGCTCGGCCGGTTCCTGCCTCCCAAAGGCCCTGGGATCACGCTTGTCTTCTGGCCCATCGACCGCATGTTCCGCATTTCGCTGCGCACCCACGTCAGCGATGTCCCCCCGCAGGATGTCATCACACGCGACAACGTTTCGGTCAAAGTCAACGCCGTGGTCTACTTCCGTGTCGTCGATCCCGGCCGCGCCGTCCTCGAAGTGGAAGACTACCTTGTGGCCACCAACCAGCTTTCCCAAACCTCTCTCCGCAGCGTCCTCGGCCAGGCCGATCTCGATGAATTGCTCTCCGAACGTGACCGCATCAACCGCACCCTCCAGCAGGTCATCGACACCCAGACCGATCCCTGGGGCATCAAAGTCTCCGCCGTCGAAGTGAAGCACGTCGATCTGCCCGACGGCATGAAGCGCGCCATGGCCAAGCAGGCCGAAAGCGAGCGCGAGCGCCGCGCCAAGGTCATCCACGCCGAAGGCGAGTTCCAGGCCTCCGCCAAACTCCGCGAAGCCGCTCTCGTTATGGAAGGCCATCCCATGGCCATGCAGATGCGCTTCCTCCAGACCCTCACCGATGTCGGCGCGGAAAACAACAGCACCATCGTCATGCCCGTGCCCATCGAGCTCTTCCGTCCGTTCCTGAACGGCACCCCCAAGGAGTCCTAGGGCAGTTGTGGCGCGAACACTCGTGTTTGCCGCGTCGAGACTCATCTCGACGCTTGGCCGGTGAGGAATCAGCTCTCAGAGAAAACGCCCCAGGCCAAGCAGCCGAACGAATCGCAAAACTCGTCATCGCTGCCACCGGAGCAAGACCGAATGACCCAAAAGGAAGTGATCGAGGCAGTGAGAGAAAGCTAGACACGCAAACCGGGAACCCCTTCGG
>CALFYN010000634.1 GCA_937952345.1 uncultured Acidobacteriota bacterium | reverse complement strand
CGCATCATGCGTGTGGCGAGGACGCGGGCGGCTTCGACGTAGGTTTCGTCGTTGAGGAGCGCGAGGGCTTGCAGAGGCGTGGAACTGCGGGTGCGTTTGACGACGCAGAACTCGCGCGTTGGTGCGTCGAAGGTGGTCATGGAGGGCGGGGGGACGGTGCGCTTCCAATAGGTGTAGAGGCTGCGGCGCCAGAGGTCTTCGCCGGTGGACCGTTCGTAGAGCTTGCGGTCGTCGATGACGCTGAGTTGTTCCCAGAGGCCGTCGGGCTGATAGGGCTTGACGGGCGGGCCACCCATTTTGAGACGGAGGAGGCCGGAGACGGCGAGGGCTTGATCGCGGATCATTTCGGCGGGCAGGCGGAAGCGTGCGCCTCGGGCGAGGAGGCGGTTTTCGGGATCTTTTTCGAGCAGCGCGGGCGATGCCTTGGCGCTCTGGCGATAGGCGGCGCTCATCACCATCTGCTTCTGGATGGCCTTCATGTCCCAGCCCGTGCGGATGAATTCGGTGGCGAGGTAGTCGAGCAGTTCGGGGTGTGTGGGCGGTTCGCCTTGGGAGCCGAAGTCTTCGGGGGTGCGGACGAGCCCGTTGCCGAAGTAGGATTGCCAGAGGCGGTTTACCATGACTCGCGCGGTGAGTGGATTTTGCGGGCTGACGAGCCATTGGGCGAGGCCGAGGCGGTTTTTCGGCGCGCCTTCTGGAAGTGGGGGAAGGAAGGCTGGGGTGGCGGCGGTGACTTTCTCGCCGCGTTTTTCGTAGGAGCCGCGCATGAGGACGAAGGTGTCGCGGGCGATGCCCATTTCTTTCATGACCATCGTCGATGGGATTTTGTTGTCGATGGCGATGCGCTGGGTGTTGAGGCGCGTGACGATGTCGTTGGCTTTGCGCCGTTCGGGTTGGCGTTGGAGATAGTAGCGGCGCACGAGGGTGGCGTCTTCTTTGGTGCGGGCTTCGGGCGCGATGCGGAGGGCGGCGAGGACTTCTTCGGATGGGAAGTCGGGGTAAGGGTCGGTGGTGACGGAGAGACGGAAGCGGCCGATGAGGTGGCCGGCGCCGTATTCATTGCCGATGGTGAAGGTGAAGACGGTGCCTTCGGCGTAGCCGGTGAGCGTGCGCGGTTCGATGACGAGCGCGTGGGGCTTGTTGAGTTCGGGTTCGACGCTCCAGCCACGGCTGAGTTGTTGCATGGGGCGGAGGACGCGAATGAGGACGGATTCGGGGGAAGCGTAGCTGGCGGTGGCGACGGCGAGATCGAGGGGGCGCGGTTTTGCGGGCTCGGTGCGGCGGGCTTGCTGCGCTTCGAATAGCGTGACGACGGCGCGCCCGTTGGGGCCGCGGCCGGAGCCGCCTTGCGGCAGGCGAGTATCGGGAATCAGTTCGAGCTGGAAGGCGGTGATGTTGCGCAGATCGGTTTCGGCGGTGAAGGTGATGACGTCGCGAGCCGGGTGCGGGCCTGAAGCGAGGTACGATCCGTCGTTCTGTTTTTCGAACACAACGCCCTCACGTGATCGCAATTGACGTGCTTCGAGGACGCGCCATTCCGGTTTGTGGGTGGGGGCCTGTGCTTCCCATTGCGCTTGTGCCGGGGCGAGGCGTTGTTCGATGGCCTTGAGATCGGCGCGGGCCGCATCGAGTTTGGATTGGACTGCGGCGAGTTGTGATTCGAGATCAGGGCTGGGGAGCTTCATGACGGGTTGGAGATTGCCTCGTCCGTCGCGCGGGCCTCCGGTGCCGACTTCGGGGATGTTGTTGAAGAAGGCGTACAGAGAGTAGAAATCGCGCATGGTGAGCGGATCGAACTTGTGGTCGTGACAGCGGGAGCAGCCGACGGTGAGTCCCATCCAGACCGTGCCGACGGTGCTGATGCGATCGACGATGTTTTCGACGTGGAACTCGGCGGCGATGCTGCCTGCTTCGGTGTTGACACGGTGATTGCGATGAAAGCCGGTGGCGATGCGCTGCCCGGTGGTGGGGTTGGGGAGGAGGTCGCCGGCCATCTGGTCGATGGTGAATTGATCGAAGGGTTGGTTGCGGTTGAAGGCGTTGACCACCCAATCGCGCCAGGCCCACATTTCCTTTTGCGGGTCGACCTGGTAGCCATGCGTGTCGGCGTAGCGGGCGGCGTCGAGCCAGTCGACGGCCATGCGCTCGCCGTAGCGCTGGGAGGCGAAGAGGCGATCGACGAGTTTTTCGTAGGCGTTGGGCGCTGTGTCGGCGAGGAAGGCGGCGACTTCGGCCGGAGTAGGGGGAAGGCCGGTGATGTCGAGCGAGAGGCGGCGGATGAGGGTTTCTTTGGAGGCTTCGGGAGATGGGGAGAGGGCCTGCTTTTCGATGCGTGCGAGCAGGAAGCGATCGATGTCGTTGCGTGGCCAGGAGGTGTTGCGGACAGACGGGACAGGTGGACGTTGCGGCGTTTCAAAGGCCCAGTGCGATTGCCATTTGGCGCCTTCGCGGATCCAGCGTTCAATGAGGGCGATTTCGCGATCGGTGAGTTTCTTGTGGCCGGCGTAGGCGGGCGGCATGCGGAGGGCGTTGGTGGCCGCGATGCGTTTGTAGAGTTCGCTGGAGGTGGGATTGCCGGGGAGGATGACCTTCTTCTTTGCTTCCGATTCGAGGTCGAGGCGGAGGTTGGCTTTACGCTCGGCAGCGTCGGGGCCGTGGCAGGTGAAGCAGCGGTCAGAGAGGATGGGACGGATTTCGCGATTGAAGTTGACCCCCTGGCCGCTCGCGAGAGAAGCGGCCAGGAGTCCTAGGATGAGTGCGCCCTGCATGTGATGGAAAGAACATTACATCACAGCAGGGATTCGGGGATCAGGCGGACGGTTTTGCGGATTCGATGGCATCACCGCTGACCACGATTTCGACGCGGCGATTTTGCTTGCGGCCGGCGGCGCTGGTGTTGGGAGCGGCGGGTTGCGATTTGCCGAAGCCGCGGGCGGTGACCTGCTCGGCCTGGAGGCCTTGCGAGGTGAAGTAATCGCGGACGGTATTGGCGCGGTCTTCGGAGAGTTTCTGGTTGTATTCGTCGCTGCCGACGTTGTCGGTGTGGCCTTCGATTTCGAGTTTCAGGCTGGGGTGGGCGAGGACGATGCCGGCGACGCGGGCGAGGCGTTCGCGGGCATCGGGTTTGAGGCTGTACTTGCCGAATTCGAAGAGGACATCGGACATGTTGACGATGAGGCCGCGGGCGCTGTCCCGGGTTTCGAGGACGGCGTTGAGCTGATCGCGGAGTTGCTGGCGGAGCGCGGCCTTTTCGGCTTCGGCCTGGAGGCGGAGGCGATTGGCTTCCTCGGCGTTTTTGCGGGCCTTTTCGGCTTCGAGTGCGAGTTGCTGTTGTTGGGCTATGGCTTCGGCTTTGGCGGCTTCGGCCTGCTTGCGAGCCTGTTCAGCGGCGAGGCGTGCGGCTTCGGCTTCGAGGCGCATCTTGTCGGCTTCGGCCTTGGCCTGCTCGGCGGCGAGGCGCGCGGCATCGGCGGCGGCGCGTTCCTGGCGCGCTTGTTGGGCGGCGAGATCGGATTCCTGCTTGGCTTTGGCCATGGCGGCGCGTTCGGCCTCGGCCTGAGCGCGGCGCTGGGCTTCGGCTTCGGCTTCAGCCTTGGCGCGGGCTTCGCGCTCGGCGGCTTCCTTGCGCTCCTGGGCAAGGCGTTCCTCATCCTGGCGGCGGAGGGAGATGACGCGGGCGTCTTCGGCGCGCTGCACGGCCTCGCGGGACATCATGCTGACGGGTTTGGCGCCGGCCTGGACGTCGAGGTAGTTTTCCGCTTTTTGGAGAGCTTCGGCGGCTTTCGTGTAGGTATCGGCGGCATACTTGTCGGCGGCAAACAGTTTGGCGATGCGGACAGCGTTGCGGGCTTCGATCAGTTCGAGGGGGATTTTGGAACTCCAGATGGGCGGCTGCGCGCTGCCGGTGCCGGCGTACTGGCCGCTCTGGAGGAGCTCATATTTGGCATCGAGGATTTCCCATTTGCCGGTGGTATCGGGACGGATTTCATTTTCGAGGACGATGACTTCGCTGGGTTGCGTGACGGCGAAATACGGTTCGGCGGTGATAATCAAACCGAAAACCTGGAGGTCCGTGGTGACGTTGAGTTTGCTCTTGCCGCCGTTGAGGAGGATTTCGCCGAGGTTTTTGGGGCGGCCGTCGGCGGTGATCGCCCACAGTACATATGTAAGATACTCCGGCCCGATGGTGTGTGCGGGGGCAAGGCCCTGGAAATTGGCGTCGATTTCAATGTAACCTTGCTTGCTTTCGACTTTGGCTTTTCCGCTGCTGTTGGGGGAAGCGGCGGTGCCGATGAAGTCGATGGAAGTGGCGCCGCCACGGTGTCGATAATTGACCGCGCGGATGGAACGGGAAACGACGTTGACCTTAAAGGTGGTCATTGGCTCGAGGGCCGGCTGGGGGGCCGGTTGTTGCCCGGGGGCCAATGCGGAAACGGTTGAAAACAGGAGAGAAAGGATTTGGCTCAAGTTTATGGCTCCTCTTGGTAATCGTTATGCAACCAGCCTTCCAAAGGAGGATGGTGAGTAGGCTCAATCACTTAGACGTGCCGGGCGGATCGAGGACCGGGAAAAAATTACTTACCGCGCGGGTAGCAGCCGAGGACGCGCAGGAAATCGGCAAGTTCTTCCAGGTGCCCGAGGGCTTTGCGCATTCTGGGTTCGGCGACATCGGCGAGGACGTCGACATAGAAAAGATACTCAAACGGTTTTCCCCGGAGGGGTCTGGATTCGATTTTGGTCAAACTCAGGTCGCGCAAGGCGAAAGCGCTGAGAGTGCGGAACAGAGCGCCCGGCGTGTTCCGTGTTGTGAACACGAGACTGGTTTTTTTCTCGACTGGACCTGGCGGGGATATCTTAGTGCCTGGCCGTGAGAGGAGAAAAAACCTCGTAAAGTTTTGACGGTCATCTTCGATGGATCGTTTCAAAATGTGGGCGCCGTAGATTTCGGCGGCGACGGAGGAGGCGATGGCGGCGGCGTCGGATGGTTGCTCCTGCATGATCGTCTTGACGCTGCCGGCGGTATCGTAGTGGGTCACGCGTTCGAGATGCGGGTGGGCGGCGAAGAAGCTGAGGCATTGATTGAGGGCGACGGGGTGGGAGAGGACGCGGCGGATGTTTTTCCATTTGACGCCGGGGGGGGCGATCAGATTATGAACAATGCGGACGCTGGTTTCTCCGATGATATCGAGGTCGAAGTGGAGAAGGTGGTCGTAATTTTCGTGAATGGAGCCGTGCAGGGTGTTTTCGATGGGGATGACGGCACGGTCGACGGCGCCATCCTTGAGGCTGCGGAAGACCTGTTCGAAGCGTTCGCAGGGAACGGGGACGGCATCGGGGCCGAGCAATTGGCGGAGGGCAATCTGGCTAAAGGCGCCTAATTCTCCTTGAAATGCGGCGCGAAGGGGCTTTTTCATTGTTGGGTGTCCTGTCCCCAGCGTTTGGCGCCGGCGGCGGGGAGGCCGAGGAGGTCGAGCACGCGGTCCACGCTGAAATCGACGATATCCATAACGGTTTGGGGTTGATGATAGAAGCCGGGGATGGGAGGGGCGATGATGGCTCCCATTTCGGCGAGCTGGGTCATGGTGCGGAGGTGGCCGAGGTGGAAGGGCGTTTCGCGGACGAGGAGGATGAGTTTGCGGCGTTCTTTTAAGGTGACGTCGGCGGCGCGGACGAGAAGATTGGAGCTGATGCCATGAGCAATGGCGGACATGGTATGAATGGAGCAAGGAGCGATGACCATGGCTTCGGTGAGGAAGGAACCGCTGGCGAGGCGGCAGCCGATATCCTCGACGGGGTAGTTGCAATCGGCCAAAGCGCGGATTTCGGGGCCTTTTTTACCGGTTTCGAGCCAGGCGGTGCGTTCACCGGAGCGGGTGAGGATGAGGTGGGTGCGAACGCCGCCGCGGGCGCGGAGTTGTTCGAGGAGGCGGAGGCCGTAGATGGAGCCGCTTGCTCCGGAGATTCCAACAACTAGTTCCAAAAACACCACCTTACTTGAATCTTGTTCTGAAAACAGAACAAAAACCGGGAAAGTGCCCTTGCTCCCCTATCCCCAGGTGATATAATCCAAGCGGGAAACGCTGGTTGAGATGGGGGGCGGAGCATGATGCGGTTCGACTCTCCTCTGGCAGTGTGATGATAGCATGGAGGAACCAGGACAGAAACTGAAACGGGTGCGCGAACGCCTCAACCTTCGCTATCGCGATGTGGAAGAGGCGAGCATCCGCATTGCCGAACGGCATCAAAGCGACGAATTTGTTCTTGGCCTGAGCCGGCTGGCGGACATCGAGAACAAGGGTACGGTTCCGACGCTGTATCGTTTATATACGTTGTGCGCGATTTACCGTTTGGATCCGCAGGAAGTGATGTCGTGGTATGGAGTGGACTTATCGGGGCTGCCCGCGGACGCGGCGGAGATTGAGATCGAGCGGACGCACGCCATTGGGTTCAATCCGAACGGGTATGGACAGGTGAACATGCCGTTGGCGCTGGATCCAGGAATCGATCTGCGGCGCACGAGTTATTTGAGCCGGATGATCCAGAGGTGGGGCAGGCTGCCGCTAATGCTG
>CALFYN010000633.1 GCA_937952345.1 uncultured Acidobacteriota bacterium | reverse complement strand
TGGATTACCTGGAAACCGACTCCGGAGTGGATGCGAAGCGTGTTGCGATCACCGGAATCTCACGGCTTGGCAAGACTGTGATGTGGGCCGGGGCTCGCGATGCACGCTTTGCGGCGGTCATTGCCAGTTGCTCGGGCGAGGGCGGCGCGGCGCTTAGCCGCCGCAACTACGGCGAGACCATCGCGCATCTGGTTGAGCCAACCCGTTATCCCTATCAGTTCACCGCCAACTACGCTGGCTACGGCAACCGCGTGAACGAATTTCCCGTGGATGCGAACCTGCTGGTTGCGCTCATCGCTCCGCGGCCATTGTTGCTGCAGACGGGAAATACCGACAAGTGGTCCGATCCGATGGGTGAGTTTCTTGCCGCTGTAGCCGCGGGGCCGGTGTACCGACTCTTGGGCAAGCAGGATCTGGGAACAGACAAACTGCCCGCTCCCGGAGTGCCGCTGCTCAACACGCTGGGGTATCTCATGCACGACGGCGGACACGGCACGGTTCCCTCAGATTGGGACGTGTACATCCGGTTTCTGAAGAAGCATCTGTAGCCCCTTACGCTCAGGCTTCTATATAATGGGCGGGCAAAGGGGCCCATGTTGCTACGATTCTCTTTCCTTCTTCTGAACACAGCTCTGCTGTTCGCGCAGAACGCGCAGATCACCGGCCGCGTCACCGATCCGAGCAATGCGCTCGCGCCCGGCGCCGAAGTTACCGTCACCAATACGGACACGGGCGACAAGCGAACTACGGTCACCAACGACCAGGGATACTACACCATTCTCTTTCTCAATCCTGGCAACTACCAGGTGCAGGTACAGAAGGAGGGCTTCAAAGCCGCTGTGCGTTCGGGCATCCGGCTGCAAGTGGAGCAGGTGGCCCGTCTCGACTTCACGCTGGAAGTGGGTGCGGTAGCCGAACGCATTGATGTCGTGGGCACCGCCCCGCTGATTGAATCCGAGACGTCTACTGTTGGCCAGGTCATCAACAACAAGTCGATCGTGGAGATGCCGCTGAACGGGCGCAATGCCTGGCATCTGGTGCAGCTCTCCGCGGCGACTGTGTTTGTGGGAGGCATTGGCGATGCGGCGGAAATCCCTGTGGCGAGCATGGCCGGCGGCCGTGCCTTCTCCCAAGGACTGTATGTCGATGGAGGATCGGTGCAGAAATCGGGCATGGCGCGCGCCATGGCGGAGCTGGGCCCAATGGTGGACTCCGTAGAGGAGTTCAAGGTCATCACCAACAACTACGCGGCCGAATATGGGCGTAGTGCCGGAGGTGTGTTTACGGCGGTGACCAAATCGGGCACCAATCAATTCAAGGGCTCTGTGTTTCATTTCCTGCGCAACAACGCCTTCGACGCGCGCAATACGTTTTCGCTGACGCAAGCGCCGCTCCGCTACAACCAGTTCGGTGGAACGTTGGGCGGGCCGATTCGCAAGGACAAGACGCATTTCTTCCTCGGCTATGAGGAGACGCGGCAATCGAGGGGCACGCCGGTGATCCTCACTGTGCCGGATGCGGATAAGAAGCGAGGCATATTCACCGGACTCACCGACGCGAATGGCGTGGCGCTGCAGCTTTACAATCCCTTCACCACGCGGCAATCGCCCACGAACCCCACACTGCGTGTGCGCGACCCATTTCCGAACAACGTGATTCCCTCATCGCTGTTCGATCCGGTGGCGGTGAAGGCCATCTCCTATTACCCGGATCCGAACGTGCCAGGAAATCGCGCTGGGGCGAACAACTTCAATGTGAACGCGACTCCGAAGCGCACGCAGCATCACGGCACGGCCCGCGTGGATCATGTGCTCTCCGACAAGAACCGCATTTTCTTCCGATATATCAATCAGCACAACTTCACCCCGCAGGTTTCGGTTTTCGCCGAACCCGCGGCATCGGCGGCCGGACCGCAGACGCGCACCATCCGCAATCTGGCGCATACGGCAATGGGTAGTTTCACGCGCACCATGTCGCCGTCACTGATCAGCGAGACGCGCTTCAGTTGGCTGAAGCAAAGCCGCAGCGTGTTGCACGACAGCATCGATCAGGGCTGGCCGGCAAAACTCGGCTTCCGCACGGCGAGCGAGCGTGCTTTTCCCGCTTTCGCGCCGCAGAATTACACGCTGGTGGGTGCGCGCAATGCGTTCCGCGAGCAACGCGGCCCAACGTACATGATCAACCAGGTGTTCACCTACAGCCGTGGCCAGCACAATCTGAAGACCGGATTTGAATACCGCT
>CALFYN010000632.1 GCA_937952345.1 uncultured Acidobacteriota bacterium | reverse complement strand
TCGACCAGCGCCGCGGCGTGGAAGAGGAACTGCAGACCCGCCGCGCCCGCGCCGCTGAAACCCGCAAAACCCTCGACCACCTCCGTGCTGAACTCTCGCGCATCAAGGCCCGCAAGGATTCGACGCAGGAGATTCTCTCCCACCGTTCTTACACCACCGAGAGCGTGAAGCGTCTCTTCACCGCCATCGAGAAGGGCAAGGCACCCGCGGACTTGAAACCGCTGGGCGTGCTCGCCGACTTCATGGATGTGGATGCGGCCTGGGAAAAGGCCACCGAAGAATTCCTCCACGAGGAACTGGAATACGTGGTGGTGCGCGATTGGGCCGAAGCCGTGCGCGGCGTCGATCTCATGCGCAGTGGCCTCGACGGCCGCGCCACCTTCCTCGTCCACCCTGAACCCGACCTCAGCATTCCCGGCGTCGCCGCTCCCGAGCCTTCCATCGGACCCGAAACCGGCATCGTCGCCCGCCTCAGCCAGCAACTGCGTATGACCAACGGGCTCACCAAAGCGCCCACCGAATTGATCCCGCGGCTGGCCCGCTGCTTCCTGGTGGAAGATCGCGAATCAGCGCAGCGGCTTGCCTTGCAGTACCCCGACATGTACTTCCTGCTGCCCGACGGCGTCTCCTATCACGGTCACGCGGTCAGCGGCGGCAAGAAGACCGGAGCCGGCCCGTTGGCGCTCAAGCGCGAACTGCGTGAACTCACCTCCACGCTGAATGAGAAGCAGCAGCAGGTGGATAAGGCTGCGAAACTGCTGGCCAACCTCGAAGAGGAAATCGCCCTCTTCACCGAAGACCTGGAGCGGCTGCGCGGCATGCAGCAGGCGCAGGAGAAGGACGCCCTCGCGCTCGAACACGAGATGCGCAAGCTCGGCGAAGAGCTGAATCGCAACAATCAGCGCCTCAGCGTCGTGCGCCTGGAATTGGGCCGTTTGAAGACGGACGGCGAAAAGGCCCGCGAGCGCCAGGCCGCCATGCAGGAGAAGCTGGAACTGAGCGAACTGCAGCGCCATGAGCATGAGAACGCACTTGAAGAATCGCGCCGCGAACTGACCGAATTGCAGCAGGCTGTGGCGCACATGGCCGAAGAGCACGCCGCACTGCGCGCGGAACTCGCGGGACTCGAAGAGCGCCGCCGCGCCGTGCAATCGGCTCGCGGACGGCTGGATCATCAGATCCGCGAACTCGCCACCCGCAGCCAGCAGCTTTCGAACGAAATGCAGCGGCTCGGTGTCGACCGTGCGCGGTTGCTTGCCGACAACATGGAGATCGATGCGCGGCTCACGCAGTTGACCGAGGCCATCACGCAGCTCGAAGGCGAAGTGCGCGTGCTGGAAGAACAGGAACTGCAGGCGCGCGGGTCTTTGGCGCAAGCCGAGGAATCGCTCCGCGGGCTGCGTGTTTCGGCCGCCGCCGTGCAGGAGACCAAAACTCAGACAGAAGTCCACCTGGTGAAGCTGCAAAGCGAATTGCAGTATCTCGACGAAACCTGCCGCAAGGAGTTGAATTGCACGCTGGAGGAGCTGTCCGCAGGCGACGAAACGATTCCAGAGGAAGAGGTGTTGCTCGAAGCCGAAGCGAAGTATCAGGAGTTCCGCACCAAGATCGAGAACTTGGGCGCGGTGAATCCGGCGGCGCTCGAAGAGTTCCAGGAAGCGCAGCAGCGTTACGACTTCCTGAACACGCAGCGGCAGGACCTGCTGGATTCGATCCGCGACACGGAGAAGGCGATCCAGGAGATCGATGTCGAAACGCGCAAGCGCTTCAGCGAGGCGTTTACCGCCATCAACGCCAACTTCAAACAAATGTTCACCATTTTGTTTAATGGCGGCGTGGGCGAAATGCGCCTGACCGATCCCGACAACGTGAGTGACTCGGGCATCGACATCATGGCTTCGCCTCCGGGCAAGAAGCTGCAGAACGTGTTGCTGCTGTCGGGCGGCGAGCGGTCATTGACCGCGATGGCGCTGCTGCTGGCGATCTTCAAGTATCAGCCGAGCCCGTTCTGCGTGCTTGACGAAGTGGACGCCGCGCTCGACGAGGCGAACACCTCGCGGCTGGTGAAGCTGCTCAAGGAGATGTCGGACACGACGCAGTTCATCATCATCACGCACGCCAAGCGGACGATGGAAGCGAGCGAGTCGATGTACGGGGTGACCATGCAGGAGCCGGGAGTCTCGAAGGTGGTTTCCGTGCGCTTCCAGCAGGCCGCGCCGCCTCCGCCGCAACCGCAATACTCGATGGCCGCAGGCGCGGATTAGGTTCCGAAGATCAGGTTCGTTTCACCAACCCGAAGGTTCGTGATTCTCGCGCCATCGGCGTCTGGATAGGACTACAGGCCGTCGCCAACTCTATTTGCTTGAGAGTGACTTGTCCTGATTGTTAGGCCTTTCCGGTCAGCGCCGCAAGATATCCCGGCTGCCGGTTTTCTCCCGCCAGCCGGCCGTGTGCGAGCTTGAGGTTGTAGTGCAAGGTTCTGTTCCCCGGATCGAGCCGCTTGGCGTCTTCCCAGTGGCGAACGGCGCCGGCATAGTCATTTTTGCGGAAGCAGGCGAAACCCGCATCCAACAGTTCCGATGCGCTGAGCTGGGGAAGGGAAATGGGCGGCGCCGTATCCGGCCGTGCACTCTCCCCTACCGTGAACTGCAGCAGGGCGTCCAGATCGAACTCCATGGTTTCCTGCAGCCTGTCGGCGCCAGATTTCCGCAGCGCCGTGGGTGCAGGTTCCCGGGCCTGCCCCGCGCGCGGCGGGGCCATTGCCATGAGCGCTTCGTAATCCACCACCTCAGCCGCCAGAATCTCGCGCAGTCTCGGCGGCCGAACCGCCCGCGCCGCTGCGGGCATGGCTCGTTCTGCCAGACTCTCCATGAGTCGGGAGACGTGCCTGTCGATGCGCGCCGCCACATCGCGGCAACCGCTGCTGATGGAAATATGCACCTGGTCCCACTGGAGAGCTTCCCGAATCGCTTCCATTCCGCCGCTCTCCGTTGTGTGTGCGTCCAGCAGCCTCCCGCCGCGGAAGAAGAGCACCGCCATCGAGTCCGTCTGCGGCTGGCGCAGCGTCAGCGTGGCCGTACAACAGTCCGCTTCGATCAGCCGGATGGCGTCCAGTAACGGAATCGCCCGCAGGAACCCGGAAGCTTGCCTTTGCAGGATCAGCGCGTCCAACAGCAAACACGCCAGGCTGGCGATGGGGGCGTCCTCGGCCTGATTCTCCAGCAACTCCATCAGCCCGGCCGCCATGTCGTCCAGTTCCCCGGGTTGCGTACACGACGCCACGATGTGCGGCATCGCCGGAAATCGCTCCGATGCGATCGCTACAAACTCAAACCCCGTTCGGACGGGGAGAATCGTCACGGCCAGCGATACGGGTTCACGCTGCAGGATGGCGTGCGCCTGACTGCCCGTCTCCGCGGTCAATACACGAATGGCCGGATTGGTAAACTCCGTCGACTGATGGATGGCTGAGGCAACCTCACTGTCCCGCACCACTACCAGAACCGTGTTCTTGTTCAATGTAATCCCTTCCCTGGACTCCACTATGTGTACCGAACCCGCAGAATAGGAAGGCGCACTTTTATAAGGTACTTTAAGTTATTAACAATATAAGGGCATCGTTAGTGCAAGACACTTGGCCCATCGCCTGAATTGCGATCCAGGTGATTACCTAGTACACGGTAAGGTCTTGTACCGTGCCGAGTTCCTCCTCCTGGGCCCCACGCCGCGGGTTTGCAATCGATGCGAAGAATTGTTCCTGAATCGCCGCGGCCAGGCGGGGCGCCACGTGCGGTTCAGGCGACCTGGACGGTGACGGACAGATCGGCATGTTGATCGCGCAGAATATTCCTCGCGTCCGCAGAGACGCGTTCGACCATATCTCCTGCCTCACGGCGGTGACGCTGGACGGGAAGCTGCTGTGGCAGAAGGGCCGGCCGGATCCGAAAGCGTCTCCGCGGGTCTACGCCTGCGGTTCGGACGAGGGCTTCCCGATGTGGGATATCCTGGGGAATCTGATCAAGCACACACACATCGGGCATGCGCTGAGTCCGAGCGTCGCCAAGTACAGGATGGACGTACCCGGCTTGCAGTTAATGGCCACCAACTACTGTCGCGGCGACGGTCACTGTTCTCGATGCTGCCGGCGAACGTGGAGGACGGGGAATGATTGACGGACAATTCCGGCGCGTAGTGATGTTTCCCAAAGACGGGCGTCCGGACCTGGCCTACCATGTGATCAACCTCACGGGCGACGAGCGCGACGAGATTGTTGTGTGGGACACCAGGCAGGTGTGGATCCACACGCCGGACCGGCCGTTCCGGGGATCGCGCATGTACGCACCGTTTCGCAATCCTGATTGCAACGAGTCGAATTACCGAACGACGGTGTCGCTACCGCGCTGGGGGGATGTGAAATGATCTTCGCGGCGCTGGCTCTGCTTGCCGGGGCGCCCTTCGTCGATTACCTCGACGAACTGGAGCGGCGCGCGGTACGGACCCTGGAGTCCATGCGCCACGCCCGCACTCGGGAAGAAGCAGCGGCGGCACGTCCCGAGTTGCGCCGGCGGCTGGAGCGCGCGCTGGGATACAAGCAGATGGCGTGGCCGGTGAAGCCCAAGGGTAGGGTAACCGGTACGGTGCGGCGGAACGGCTATCGCATCGACAAAGTAGTGTTCGAATCGCTGCCCGGCGTTTCGGTTCCCGGCCATCTTTATCTGCCGGAGGGTGGCGCTGCGCGGGTGCCGGCGATCCTCTTCTACAATGGCCACTGGTATGAGGCAAGCAAGACGCTGCCCGATCACCAGGCTTTCGCCATCCACATGGCGCGCAGTGGATTTGCGGTGTTCAGCTTCGATCCGTTCGGACAGGGGGAACGCGGTGTCTCGACACGAGACCACCGCCGCGTTTCGTCGCTTCTTGTCGGGATCTCGCAGCAGGGCTTTGCCGAGTATGAGACGCAATGCGCGCTCGAATACCTGCTATCGCGGCCGGAAGTGGACCCGAACCGCATCGGCATGACTGGCGCCTCCGGTGGCGGCTACAACACCTGGATTACGGCCAGCCTCGATGACCGCATTCGAGTCGCCGTGCCCGTGGTCGGGACCAGCCAGTTCGCGCTTCAAATTAACTTCACCCGCCAGGGTGATTGGTACCGCGCCGCCGAACACTGCCACTTTGTCCCCGGGCTGATCACCTTCGCCGACAACCACGAATTGCTGGCGATGGCTGCGCCGCGTCCGCTACTGGTGATCAACTCGACCACCGATCCCGGTTTCGTTGCCGGCACACTCGTCGATTACGGCCGCAGCCTCTACGCGGCGCATGGCATGGCCGAGCGGTTCGGCTATTTCAACGATCCGTCGTCCGGGCACGGCTACCAGCAGCGCAAGCGCGAAGCGGCTTACGGCTGGTTCCTGCGATACCTGATGGACCGCGGGGACGGCTCGCCCGCACCCGAAGGGCCGGTGGACGTGGCGCCGCCGGATGCGGAGGAATTGCGCTGCTTCCCCGATGGGAAGCGGGCGGCGGGTCCGGGGATGGAGGCATTCGTGCGCAAGCTCGCTGCCGGGATCCGCGCGCGCGGCCCGGCCGTGCCGTCAGCGTTTTTCGGAAGCGAAGCGGGAACAGCCTCGCCCCCAACTCTGAACGGGCAAAGCGAGCAGCGGCTGGCGATTGCCGTGGACGGGGTGTCGATTCCCGCGCTGCTGCTGCGGCCCTCGGGAGCACCAAAGGGGCTGCTGGTGGCCGTGCTCGATGCGGGCAAAGACACGCTCGTGGGCGATGCCGTGGCGCGGCGTGCGCGGGAGCGCGGTTGGAGTACGCTCGGAATCGACGCCCGCGGTATCGGTGAGTTGCGCACCGGCAAGCGTGGATGGACAGCCGCGGTTAGCCTGCTCGCCGGCGATCACTTCGTGTGGCGCCAGGCCGGCGACCTGCTTGCAGTGGCGCGGGCCGTTCAGGCGACGCCAGAGTACGCGCGTCTGCCGTTGGTTTGGTACGCTCGTGGCGACAACGCGGCGCTGGCTTCCACCTACGCCATCGCGGAGGCGGCAAAAAAAGGGCCGCCGATCCGTGCCTATGGGCTGCGCGAGGGCTTTGTCAGCTTCCGCCAGTTTCTGGACCGGCCGGCATCTAACAAGGCTTCGTACCGTCTGCTCGAAAAGGACGAGCGCGATCGCCGCTTCACGGCGTGGGACCGCGAGATCCCCTTCTGGTACGTTCCCTTCGACGTGCTGCGGGCGTTTGATCTGCCGGACCTGCTGGCCGCCTCGCCCGCCGTGGGGGCGGTGTTAGATCCGATCGACGGTGATTGGAACCGCTTGAGCCCGGCCGCGGCGAGGCGTCTATTGCCTCGCAAAAACACAGTGGTGGACGGCGAGCAGGCACTTGCCGACCGGCTGCTCCCATAATTTGTCGGGGTGGTGCGGCCTGCATCGACACGTTTCGGCGGAAGAGAAATTGGGGCACGGATCCGAAACACCCGCGCCTTTCCTGTAGTAAGCTTCGGGATAGAGGAATTCCGCGCCAGTTATGCGGGTGTTGCTGTTGCTTGCTTTCATGGGAATAGCGGCCGGCCAGGATCGAGGACTGGCCCCGCTCGCCCGAGGTGTGTGGCAGGAATGGGTCGGTTCGGAATCGAACGGGTCGTTCCTCTTCAAGACACTGGATGAGCAGGCGCATCGCTGCGCCTTCACCTCGAAAACCTACTTCGAACTCGAGCATAAGCGCACCTGGGCGTCGCGTATCGAATCGGGGCAGCAGATCGAGGTGCTCTCGGAACGCATGACGGGCAGCACGCGCTGCCGTGCTCTCATCGTGCGCGTGCTCACTCCCAAGACTCTCGAAAATCCGCGCTACAAGTGGCAGACGTGGAAAGCCGCCGCCGAACTCGTCGCGCCGCGCGGCAACGTGCTGCTCACAGGAATCGTCCTGGAGCACGACGAATACTCCCTGCGCCTGCGCACCAAACAAGGCGCGCGCCTGCTCATCACCTTGCGCTCCGATACCCGATTCAGCAATCACGGCGCAGTTTCGCAGCGCACGGAACTACCCACCTACCTGCCCATCCAAATCCGGGCAGGGAAGACCTACGACAACAAAATTGAGGCTTACTCCATCGTTTGGGGCGAGATCCTGCGCCCGAAGCCGTACTGAATCCCGCGCTTACATGTAGTCCGGAATGCGGATCCCCAGCACTCCCAATGTGTACTCCAACTGCTGCCGGAAATACTGCGTCATCCACAGCAACAGCGCCCGTGTCTCCGGGTTCTGCTCATCCACCACGCGGTACTTGGCGTAGAAGTTGCTGAAGTCCTGCGCCAGTTGGAACGCGTAGCGCGCGATGTGCGACGGCTCGCCCGAAGCCACGGATCGCTCAATGGCCGACCCGGACTTCGATGCCGACAGCAGCAACTGCCAGAAGTCTTCTCCGGCCAGTTGCCGCGCCATCGCCTCCTCGGGCAGAGCGGCCTGGAAGTCGGGCAGCGTCTCGCCGCGCTCCTCGAATTTCAACAGGATCTTCCGCGCGCGCACCGCGGCATATTGCACATAGGGGCCAGTGTCTCCCTCAAAGGACAGCGCTTCCTGAAAATCAAACGCAATTACCGTATTCCGTGTGAATTTCAGCAGGAAATAGCGCAGCGCGCCGGTGGCGATCGCCTCGGCCACCTCGCGGCGCTCCTCCTCCGGACGGTCCGGGTTGCGCGAATCCACCTCCCGCTGCGCATTCTCGATCAGTTTGTCGATGAGATCATCGGCCTTGACCCCGAGCCCCTTGCGCCCGGATACCTCCACATACGGCCGCTTCTGGTCTTCCTCGGAAAGCTCGATGCCGAGTTCCACGCAAGTGCGCGGGCTGAGCGCCACCATCTCATAAGAAAAGTGAATGGAACGGTCCGCCTGCTCGTTGTAGCCGAGTTGCCGCAACCCCGCCACCACAACATCCTGCAGGTAGGATTGCCGGGAGTCAATGACATTAAAGACCTGCGACCCCTTGCCGAACACGGGCGAATCCGCGGTGGGCTCGCTGGTGGACACCCAGATCTGGCGGCCATCGCTGTAGGTTTTCAGGATCTTATAGTAGAAATCCTTACCCAATAAACCGAATTTCCACAACTGGTAGGCGATATCCTTGCCGACGTAGGTCACCGTCCCGTTGGAGCGCACGATCACCTTGCTGTCCTCGGTTTCCTCGCTGCCTCCGAAGTGGGCGCCGGGCATTACCCAGCAGCCACTATTCTTGCCTTCCGTTTCCAGGTAGATCGCCTTGCGCTCCTTCAGTTGTTCGAAGGCGGTGGCCCAGAATTTCAAGTGCAGAATCTCGCTCTCGCGCGGCAGCACGTCGTAGGTGATGTCCAGCCGGCGCATTGTGGCCAGGTGGCACTCCACGATGGCATCGGCCACGATGTGCCCCATTTCGGCGATTTCGCCATGGCCTGCCTCGATTTCATGCAAGGTCTGCTTGCGCCACTCGATGGCCTCCGGATGGTCCTTGTAATAGGACGAAATGCGCGCGTACAGATCCCAGCAGACGTAGTCGAACCGCGTCGTGCGGATCAGTTCCGCCACCTCCGCCAGGGTCTTCTTTTCGAGGAAATGGAAGGCCACGACGACATCGGCCACCTGCACGCCGGTGTTGTCGATGTAGTTCTGCACCTCAACCGTGTTGCCGCAGGCGCGCAGCGCCCGCACGAAGGTATCGCCCAGTACGGAGTTGCGCAGGTGGCCGATGTGCGCGGCCTTGTTGGGGTTGATATTGGTGTGCTCGACGATGATTTTGCCGAGTTTGGGCTCGGCCTCCAGCGTGGCCGCTTCGAGCAGCACCCGCCCGTAGGCGCCGCGATCGAGCCGGATGTTGATGTAGCCGTTGCCTGCGATCTCCATCGCCGCCACGCCATCCACCGCGCCGATGCCTTCCACAATCTCCGCGGCGATCGCCTTGGGAGCCTTCTTCAACTGGCGCGCCAACTGGAAGGCAATGGGCAGGGCGAGTTCGCCGAAGCTCGATTGCTTGGGCTGTTCGGTGAGGACGGGCGTGTCGGCCCCATAGCGGGCCTTTACGAAGGCGGCAAACGCCGCCTGAATGCGAGACTCGAGAACGTGGAACACCTTATCATAGTAGCCGTCCGGCTGTGCTCGTCTGCAACTGAAGCCAGTGTGGGATAATGGTCGATTCCCTCATGCAA
>CALFYN010000631.1 GCA_937952345.1 uncultured Acidobacteriota bacterium | reverse complement strand
GGGGATGTCGATCTCGACAGAGAGCAGAATGCGCTGCCCTCCGCTGACAATCGCCGTGCTAGCGCTGGTGGCGATGGCGACGTGCTTTGCCTTTGCAGCGGAGGCGGCAGCCGTGGGGTTCACACCCAGTTCCTTCGACAGGATTCCGGCCAGCGTCGGCCGTTCGCGATAGTCTTCCTCGAAATACTTGTGGCGGATGGTTCCGTCCGCGTCCAGAACGAATGTCACCGGATGCGGGATTCCGTAAAAGGGCGTCCCCTCTTTCCCGGCCGGATTGAGAATGCCCAGCTTGCGGATGAGTTCCGACCCGGCATCGGACAGTAGCGGATAACTGATATTCCTCCGGTCGCTGAAATGTTTCAGCACGGGCACGGAATCATAGCTGACTGCGGCCAATCCCAAGCCCTGCTTGCGCAAGGTGTCCACATTTTGTCCCAACTCGACCAGTTGGGTTTTGCAGTAGGGTCACCAATCCGCGGAGCGGTAGAACACCAGCATCAGACCTTGCGGCCCCCGCAGCGATTCGAAAGTTTGCGTGTTGCCATGCTGATCCGTCATCGCAAAGGGCGGAAATTTCGTTCCCGGCTTGGGGCCGGGATCGGACGGCGGCGATTGCGCGGAGGCAATGCACAACGCCAGTGCGGCAAACGTAGAAATACTCCTCACCTCTGCAATATACCCGATGGCGGCGCGTTTATTCCCGCACCCGGTGAATGAGCTAAGCTCAAATCAAGAATCATGCTCAGTGGGAGGTTGGCCATGCAAGCCACCGCAATCTTCTTATTCTTGACGTCCGTCCTTTTTTCCCAGACCCCTTCCGCCAGTGTTACCGGCCGTGTCACTGACGCCTCCGGGGCGGTGATCCCCGGCGTTGCCGTCACCGTGAAGAATGTCGATACCAACATCACGCACAAAGCCACTTCCAATGAAGTTGGCGATTTCACCATTCCGTTCTTGAATCCCGGGCGCTATACGCTTGAGGCCACAAACGCCGGGTTCCGGACCTTCAAACAGGCGGAGTTCCAACTCGCCGTGGAGCAGGCGCTGCGCCTCGATATTCCGATGGAAATCGGTTCCACCGCGGAGAGCGTCACCGTTACGGACACGCCGCCCGTGCTCAATACCGAGAACGGTACACGCGGCCAGGTGATCACCAACGAGGAGATCGCCGATATCCCGCTCGACAGCCGCAGTTTCAGCGACCTGGCATTGCTCACCGGAGGCGTCATTCCGAAGGGCGACGGCGGCGACGGCTCCTATGCTGTCAACGGCGGCCGCGCTGACAACACGGGCTTCCTCATCGACGGCATGAATAACACGCAGCGCCGCAACACGGGGGCTGTGATCAATCCGCCGCTCGAAGGGGTCCAGGAATTCAAGATGATTACCTCGGGCTTTTCCGCCGAATATGGGCGCTACGCCGGCGGCGTGCTGACGGTGGTCACCAAGAGCGGCAGCAATCGCTTTCGCGGATCGCTCTACGAATTCCTGCGTAACGATGCCTTTGACGCCACCGGCTACTTCGACGTACAAAAAGCGAAACTGCGCCGCAATCAGTTCGGCGCGACGATGTCGGGTCCGCTGTATATCCCGAAAATCTACAACGGCCGGGACCGTACCTTCTTCATGGTGACGTGGGAATCCCTGCGCCTGACCGACGGCAAAACGCAACGCGGCATCGTGCCGGAACCGGAAATGCTGCGCGGCGATTTTTCGCGCGTCACCGATGCCTTCGGCCGCCCGCTGCGCATCCTGGATCCGCTCGCCTCGCGGACGCAGTTTCCCAACAACCAGATTCCCGTCAGCCGGTTGAATCCGGTGTCGTTGAAACTGGCGGCATACTATCCCGCGCCGAATCTCACAGTGGGAGCCAATAACTTCATCTCGCAGGGGAATCTCACGCAAAGCTACAACAACACCGGCATCAAGGTGGATCACAACATCAGCGAGCGGGACCGGTTGACGTTCAGCACGTTCTGGCGGCCCAACTCGAATCATGATCCGGTGGTGAACAGCCGCTCTCCGTTGCCGATCTTCGGCTTGTCGAACAACACACTCGATCTGCTGTCGTACGCGCGCTATCTGCGCAGTCTCACGCCGTCCATGTTTCTGGAGTTGAGCGCCTCTTTCTCGCGCAAGACGAACAATCAGCTTTGGCCCTATAGCGGCGATAAAGACTGGGCGGCCGAGGTCGGCTTCATCGGCGGAACCCAGAACCCGATCGCGCGCGGGTTGCCGCAAGTGGACGCGAGCGGCTACATCCCGCTCGGACCCGCCTACGATTACCCGAAGATTTGGGCGTTCAACAATTACCAGTACGCCGCAACGAACACGTGGCTGCGCGGGAAG
>CALFYN010000630.1 GCA_937952345.1 uncultured Acidobacteriota bacterium | reverse complement strand
GGAATCCGCGATGCCCGGCTGTTCGGGCCAATCAGCTCCTTTGTACGGCAAGGGAAGCGTGGTTTCCTGATGACCGGCATGCTGCCGCATCTGGGAAGCGTCGTCGACGACCTGTGCTTCCTCCACGGGATGCACGCCGACAGCGAAGCCCACGCACCCGCCATCCGGCAACTCCACACAGGCCACAGCATCCAGGTTCGTCCCTCCATGGGTTCCTGGGTGTTATACGGGCTTGGCACGGAGAATCGCAATCTGCCCGGCTTTGTTACCATCTGCCCCGTGCTCGGCGGCGACGGCGGCACCCCCCAACTGTTCGGCAGCGCTTTCCTCCCGGCTCTCTACCAGGGCACGCCCATCGGTCAGCAAGGAGACGCGAAGAACGCGCGCATCGGCTATTTGCAGGATGCGGGAATCTCCACCGCCGAACAACGCCGGCAATTGGACTTCCTCGCCGGCCTGAATCACTCCCACCTCCGCGCGTCCGGCGCCGACGCCGAACTCGAAGGCCGCATTGCTTCCTTCGAACTGGCCTTCCGGATGCAAATGGAAGCGCCCGCCGTGCTCGACCTGTCCAAGGAAAGCGATGCCACGCAGAAACTCTACGGCATCGGTGAGAAGGAAACCGACAACTTCGGCCGTCAGTGCCTCATGGCGCGGCGGCTGGCCGAGGCCGGCGTTCGCTTCGTCCAGATCAGCGACGGCGGATGGGACCACCACGGAAAGCTGCGCCAAAGTCTCCCCGTTCGCTGCAAGGCCGTGGACAAGCCGATTGCCGGACTCATCACCGACCTCAAACAGCGCGGCCTCTTGCAGGACACCCTCGTGCTTTGGGGCGGCGAGTTCGGCCGCACTCCCTTCGACCAGGATCTGTCCCAAGGCACAGCGCCCGTCACCGATCGCGGACGCGAACACAACCCCCGCGGGTTCACCATGTGGATGGCTGGCGGAGGCGTGAAGCCCGCCTTCTCCTTCGGGCAGACTGATGAACTCGGTTGGGAGGCGGTGCAAGGCAAAACCCATATCCACGACCTCCATGCCACCATGCTCCATCTGCTCGGCCTCGACCACGAGCGTCTTACCTACCGCTACACGGGCCGCGACTTCCGCCTTACAGACGTCTTCGGCCGTGTGGTAAAAGAGATTCTGGCGTGAGAGTTACAAGAGACGATCTCCACAAGTCGCGCATCTATGCCGACGTTCTGAAGCGTATCCTCCGGGGAGATCTGAAACCCGGCGAAAGGCTCGTCGAAACACAGCTCGCCGACCAGTATTCGGTGAGCCGCACCGTCATCCGCGAAGTCCTGTTCATGCTCACCCGCGACGAACTCGTCGACCGGCGCCACAACCAGGGCACTTATGTCGTCTCGTTTACCCCGGATGATGTCGAAGACCTGTACGAGATTCGCAAGAACCTCGAGATCCTGGCCCTACGCACCGCTGTTCCCGCTATGCCCCTCGAACCGCTCTTCGACTTCGAGCGCAAACTGCGGGCCCTGGCCGGCAAACCCGCGGTGCAGACTTCCGCCGAGCACGCAGCGATTGACCTCGCCTTACACGGCTTCATCTTCTCTCACTGCCGCAACCGCCGGCTGGTGTCTTACCTCGAGAACATCTCGCAGTTGATTCACTCGCTACGGTTGCTCGGCTATGAACTCGAGGATGTCGTCCGCCTCACCGGCGAACAGCATCTCGGCCTGGTGCAGGCCTTCATCCGCCGCGATCTGTTGATGGCCGAGCGGCTGATGGCGGAGCATATCGACACCAGCAAGCGCAATGCGCTCGAAATGTTGCTGGCCCAACGCAGCGGACGCGGCGCCGCCAGATTCGCAGTGGTGAAAGGAACCGCGGCGCTGTAAGTTGTACGATGAATTGTGGCGCACGTCTTTGTCAGTGGCGGCACAGGCTTCCTGGGCTCCAGGTTGATCGGGCGCCTGCTGCAGCGCGGCCACACCGTATCCGCCCTCGCCCGCCCCGGTTCGGAATCCAGGCTCCCAAAGGGTGTGGGGATGGTCACCGGCGACCCGCTGCGGGAAGAGACTTTCGCCTCTTTCATACCCCCCGCCCATACCTTCGTTCACCTCGTTGGCGCTGCGAAACCCACACCGTGGAAAGGGGCCGCTTTCCGGGCCATCGACCAGGTCTCCCTGGAACAATCCTTGTTAGCCGCTAAAGCCTTCGGCGTCAAGCATTTTGTCTATGTCAGCGTAGCCCATCCCGCACCCATCATGAAGGCCTATATCGAGGTGCGGATGGATTGCGAACGGCGCATCCGGGAGTCCGGAATCGAGGCGTCGATTCTGCGGCCATGGTATATCCTGGGACCAGGGAGGAATTGGCCCCTCCTGCTCCAGCCGCTCTATGCGCTCGGTTCGCTGCTCGATCGGGAAGCAGCGGAACGGTTAGGGCTCGTCACGATTGACCAGATGCTGGCCGCCCTGGTTTGGGCGGTGGAACATCCGGGGCCCCGGATTTTGGATGTCCCCGCCATCCGGAACCTCGGGTCCGAGTAACGCGGCATCGTCGTTTTGCGGACGGGGCGGCCGGTTCAGCGGCGGCTTCTTTCCCGGCGGTATCGGCTGGCCCGGCAGCGGGGGCTTCGGCCGCTTCGATTGCAGGTCACGCCACTGCGCCGGCGTCAGCACGAGTCTCAATTTCAGCCCCATCTGCGAAAAGGCTCGGGTGAGATCGGCTCGCGCCGTCGCCACACGATCGATGGCTGCGTTGGCCTTCGCTGGATCCGGCCGGTCCTCATCCATGATGTCGCTGAGTTGATTCTCCGCTTTCTCGATGGCGCCGCGCAGATCCACCAGCCTGTCCCGGTGCTCCCGGACAATCGATTGGATCTGCCGCGTCTGGTCTTCCGTCAGGTTGAGGGTACGCGCCACCGGCATGTCCCACCAGGGAAAAAAATCCCGGGGCTGCTGGGCGCTGAGAGGGAAAAATGAAGAAACGAACCCAAGAAGGGCTGCCAGCTTTACAGAATTTGACACGATTTCGCGTTTGCCGCCACGCGGAAAAACGAAGGAACGAACCCAACGCGCCACCTTAATCATTGGCCTGCCCTCTGTCTTCAAACAACCCGTGCAGCGGAACAACTGCCTGTGGTTCAACATCATACACGGTCTTGTAGATCTCTGCCATGACCTGAGCATCGGTTGCCTGCGCGGTTTCGACAACAGCCGGAACTTCGATTACGGTCGGCTTCGGTCCAGGCACGTTCCACAGGATGGCAAACACCAAGGCAGCGGCCACCGCCAGCGCCGGCGACCAACGCCAAATATTGCGAAACGAACCCAAGGGTTGTCCGGCCCGTACGAGGATGCGTTGCCGCTGCTCCAGCAGCAGCCCGGCGGGAACTTCCGGCGGATGAGTGATCTGCTTGCGGGCAGCCAGCCAGGTTTCAAAACTGGCCCGGCAGGCGGCGCATTCTTCCAGATGCCCATCCTCGCGGCCGATCTCATAGAGGCGGTCCAGGAAGTCTGCTTCTGTATAGTGCTTCGTCATTGTTTCGCCCTCCGTGCACTGGCTGCGTACACATCCTGTAGCTCGACGCGAAGCTTGGCCACGGCACGCGCCATGTGCGCCTTCACTGTGCCGATATCCAGCCCCAGGATCGTTCCGATTTCTTCCAGGCTTCGATCCTCGAAATGCTTCAGGGTGAAAACCACGCGCTGCCGGTCGCTGAGCCGGTCCAGCGCTTCATAGAGCCTGCGGTAAATCTCGCGCGCAAACATCCGGTCCTCGGCGTCCGGTTCATGCGAAACGGCCATGGTAAGGATCAGCGTCTCATCGTCCGCCGCCGGACGCTTCTTCCAGAACTGCCAGCGGCGGCTGCGCAGCCGGTCCAGGCAGGTGTTCACGGCGATCCGGGTCAGCCACTTTGCCGGCTCCTCGATGCCTGTCTGCGACTGCCGCAGCGACTTGAAGGCCTTGAGAAACACGTCCTGGGTGGCCGAATCCGCCTCTTCGCGGTCCTGTAGCATTCTCTGGCAGAGCAGGAAGATCCGCTTCTGCTCGGCGTTCACCAGGCTGGTGAAGTCCCGCTCCTGCGCCAGGCTGGTCGCGTCTAACGCAATCGGCTCTGCCATAACGCCCATCATATCGTCCAGGACGAGTCCGGCATGCAGAGGGATTACCTGCCTTCAACAAAAAAAGGGGCCTCCCTCCCCAGGGAAGCCCACACGCTATGAGTAATTGCTGTCGGAAACCTAAGTCAGCATTTTGGAAGCTGACGATTCTCCCAAGGATTTGGCGCTGAAGATCGAGCAGGCTTTCGCCAGTGCTCCGATGTCCCCACTATCCTCCACTGTCATTTCGTGCTCCACCCAGTTCGAGAGTGGAATGTTCCGGAAGTACAAACGCTCCTGCAGAACCATGGACTTCTTCTGCGCGAACAGCCCCTTGCTCTCCCGCAAGTAATGCCGTTCCTCAACACGGAAGTCGCCTAAGAACCCGTCGAGTGACTCACGGCGCACCGATTCCTCGGTCGCCCTGATCTTCTCCACCAGGACTTTCTCCTGGCTATCGATGGTTGCCCGTGCCTCCGCCAGAACCTCTCGTTCCTTTGCGATGGCAACTTCCATGCGTGCCTGCATAATATAGAACGACAGGAGCGCCGATCCGGCCGCGACGAAAACAGGTAGAAGGATCCAAATGAACGGTTCCATATGCCTTGCATGGGAAATCGTCCGGCACTGAGAAAGACTTTAGAGAGGATCCACTACTTTGTTCCAAATAGTACTGCTATTCGCTGCTAACCTGCTGACGGCACAGGATTTCGACATCCTCATCCGGGGCGGCAGAATCGTCGACGGCTCCGGCAACCCCTGGTATCGCGCCGACTTGGGCATCCGCAACGGCCGTATCGCCGAGATCGGCTCCCTCGAGGGGCGCTCCGCGCGGCGGGTAATCTCGCTGAACGGTGAAGTGGTCGCCCCCGGCTTCATCGACATGATGGGGACCAACAGCATCCCGCTCCTCACCGAGCCGGACAGCGGCGACAGCAAGCTGCGGCAGGGGATTACCACCATCCTCGCCGGCGAGGGCGGTTCCGCCGCCCCGCAAAGCCCCGCCACGTTCCCGCCCAGCGTCGCCCAAAAGGGATACCGCTGGAGCACCTACGCCCAATACCACGCGCTGCTCGAAAAGAACGGACTGGCGGTCAACGTGGTCCACAACATCGGCGCGGCGCAGGTCCGCCGCGTGGTCATCGGCGACAAGGATCAGGAACCCACCCCAGCCCAACTCGACCAGATGCGGGCCCTCGTCGAACAAGCCATGAAAGACGGCGCGGTGGGCTTTTCCACGGCCCTCATCTATCCGCCCGGCACCTACGCCAAGACCGCCGAACTCGTGGAACTGGCGAAGGTGGTGGCACGATACGGCGGCTTCTAC
>CALFYN010000629.1 GCA_937952345.1 uncultured Acidobacteriota bacterium | reverse complement strand
GACCCCGAAATGGACCTCACCGTCGAGACGTAACGCCGGGATCGAAAGGACTCTCCCCATGCCGACTCTCTACTCCCTCAACATGACTGTGGATCTCTCCGGAGATTCCACCGGATTCTTCAATCCATATGTCACCAACGCCAGCCGCTGCTGGCTTTCCACATCGCTTCCCGTGCCGGCCGACCCCGGTCCGCCGCCCTGGACGCCTTGCAACGGCGGCAACAACAACTCCGACACTTGGGGCCCGGCCCTCGTATTCCATCGCGATGCACCGGAAACGTCCGACCAGGTGCAATTCGTCGTGAACTATCAGAACCTTCCCGCTGAGGTGACCATTAACTCCTGTGCCATCTACGTTGCCTTCGGCCGCAAAGGCCATGCCAACGCTCCGAACCAAACCGCTAGCCCATTCACCAACACGAACAACGCCCGTTGCCTCCTCGGCGACGAGGGTTCGACACAAGACACGGGGTCCTACTACATCGGCCCCTACATCGTGAACATCAACACCAGCGCCGTGCCCAACAACGGGAACCTCAATTTCGAGTTCAGCATGGCCTGCTCCATCGCTCTTTCCAACGGCCAGACCTACCAGTTTGGCTACGACCCCGAAATGGACCTCACCGTCGAGGAGTAGGGTAGCGCGCCCCTGCTCCGCGGCCACCAACAACAAGCAAATACAAAAAGAAAGGACTTCCCCGATGGCGACTCTCTATGCTCTCAACCTGATTGCGGATCTCTCCGCAGATTCCACCGGATTCTTCAACGGCTACACTGGCAGCAATGGAAGCCGCTGCTGGCTTTCCACGCCGCTTCCTCTCGCCAACCCTCCCGTCTGGTCGCCTTGCAACGGCGGCGCCAACAACTCAGATACATGGGGCCCGACGCTCGTCTTCAGCAGGGGCACCCCGGCAAACCGCGACCAGGTGCAATTCGGCGTCTTCTTTCAGAATGTCCCCACTGGCATGTCGATCACCTCCTTCTCGATCCTTGTGGCCTTCGGACGCCTGGGCCGCACCAATGCCGCCAACGCCACCGCCAGCCCTTTCACCAACGGTAACAACGCGCGCTGTCTCTTGGGAAACGAAGGTGTGAACCCGGCCACCGGCGCCTATTTCATCGGACCCTACACCGTCAACGTCAACACCAGCGCCGTGCCCAACAACGGGAACCTGAATTTCGAGTTCAGCGTGATTTGCTCCATTGTTCTTACCAACACATTGAACGAGACGACAACCTACCAGTTCGGCTACGACCCCGAAATGGACCTCAGCATCGAGACATAGCGGCCCCATCGTCTTTGATGGCCCCCTGGAAACAAAAACAAATCAATCAAACAGAAAGGACTTTACGCCATGGCTACTCGCTATTCTCTCAACCTGACTGCGGATCTCGGATCATCCAACGGAGATCCCACCGGATACTTCAACTCCTACAGCAACGCCGCTACCAACCCGTCACGCTGCTGGGTTCAAACCCCTGTCGGCAGTACCAGTTGGTCTGCCTGCAACAGCGGCAACAACAACTCAGACGAATGGGGCCCGACGCTCGTCTTTAGTAAGGGCACACCGGCGAACTGCGACCAGGTGCAGTTCCAGGTTTACTACACCAGCCCCCCGGCTGGATGGACGATTCAGTCCTGCAATATCTACGTGTCCTTCGCAACGCAAGGCCGTACGAACGCTGCCAACCAAACCGCAAGTCCATTCACAAACGTTTACACCATCAATAACGTTTCAGTGGTCAACGCGCGCTGCCTGCTTGCCGACACTACGACGAAAACCACCAACAGCAGCTATTACATCGGACCGTACACCGTCGGCATCAACCCCAGCGCCGTCACCGGGAACCCTACAATCAATTTCGAATTCAGCGTAGTTTGCTCCTTCGTTCTTCAGCAGACTGCTGACCCCACCGTCACACAGGTCTACCAGTTCGGCTACGACCCCGAAATGGACCTCAGCATCGAGACGTAGCGGCCACAACTGGCGAGGGTCGAGTCCCCGCTCGGCCCTCGCCCGCCGATCCTGTTCACAAATAACAAAAATATTTATACAAATCTGAAAACAAACCAAATATTCTGACAAATCCACTCTCCCGCCGCCCGAGATTTCCCGCCCCCGGTGTTACCCTCGAATTGCCCGGAGCCCAACCGCCCGGCCAACGAAAGGAGTCCACCACAATGGCAACCCGAAAATCCCCCAACGCCAAGAGCCCCATCACCATCCCCATCGGCATCCGCCGCCGTGCCGCCGCGCTCCAGTCCGAAAAGGCCCGCAGCGGCCTCCTGCTCCCCGGCGAAGATCCCAAAAAACTACAGGCCCTGTACGCCGATTTCCACGAGCACTTCCGCCCCGCCAGCCTTGTTGAAGCGTCCCTCATCAGCCAGATGGTTTCCTCCTGCTGGCGCTACAACCGCACCGCCTCGCAGGAGTCCATCGCCCTCGCCGCCAAAGCCGAGGAACTCCTCGACGAGCACCGCAAAACCTACGCCGAAATTGACTACGACCGGCTCTACACTCGCGCCGCCGCCGAGATCGCCCCCTTCGTGACCACCGTCAATCGCACGCTCGCCGTCTGCCGCAATACCTTCCGAGGCGCGCTCGCCGACCTCGAAAAAGTCCGCAAGCTCAAAGGCGATCCCAACCAGCCATTCCTTCCCGCGCCGAATGAATTCGATTGTTCCACCAATTTCGCCGAACCTGCAACAAAACCCCCGGCCAAAATCTTCGAAATGCCTCCGCCCCCTGTCCAGCCCGCCGAACCTGCGGCCCATGCGCCGGACCCACCGGAGCCCGAACCACAACCCGAACCCGAACCCGCGCGCAAAACGCCAGTCCAGTGGTTCGAATCCGAAGACTACATTGAGCCCCAACTCCCCGCGGAACCCGAACCCCAACCCGAGGAGCACAAGCCCCTCTGCGACATCCACGGCAACCCCATCGTCATCCACAAACAGGTGAAACCCACCTTCCGCTCCCAGGACTTCCAATGGACCGCTTCCCCCGAAGCCGCCATGCTCCTCAAAGACCCCATCCTCGCCAAAATTCTCAATCCGCCCAAACCACCGAAAAAGGAATAATCCGGTGTGGGCAGGAATCCGGGCCATCCCCCGCGGCCAGCGACTTTACAAAATTTGACACTTTTTTCGATTGGAAATCCGCATCCTTTAGAACCGCACGGTCAGGCCGAGACGCAATGTCCGCGCGAATCCGGGCGCGAGATTGTTATTGTTATGGGCGCTGATGATGTAATCGTTGTCCGTCAGATTCTCCAGATTCGCTTGCAGGCGCATCTTTTCCGTCAACGTATAGAAGAGAGCGGCGTCGGCGCGCGTGAAACTCGGGATGGTCACCGTGTTGTCGAATCCGGCCCACATATCCGCCTGGTGGATCAGCCCGAGTCCGCCGCTGAGGCGCGACAGGAACCGGTAGTTGTTCCACAGCGAAAACGTGTGGCGGGGCACCAGGGCGGCTTTTCTGCCCAACGCGGCCGCCGCCGTGGCGCTGCTGATGAAGGCATCCTGATGGCCGTACCCGCCGGCCACCGTCCACTTGCTGGTGAGGCTGCCGTTGATGCCCACTTCGAAGCCGTTGGTGCGCTGGCTGCCGGTTTGCACAATAATCGCCGGATTGTTGGGATCCACGGAGCGCGTATTGGTGCGGTCCAACCGGTACAGCGCCGCTGTGAGCGTGAGGTAGCGCTGCACGTCCCACTTGATGCCCGCTTCGTAGTTGGTGAATTTCTCGGGCTTCAGCGTCTGCGTGGTGGCGTCCAGCGAGCTGAACTGGTCCCCGGAACTGGGTAGGTAGGAGATGCTGTAGTTGAAATAAACCGACAACGGGGTGATGGGCTTGAGGACGACGCCGGCGCGCGGCGAAACCATGTTGTCGATGCGGCGGAGGTCGGCATTGTTGCGATTGTTGTGGAATTTCAGGTCGAAGCGGTCGAAGCGGACACCGCCGATGACTTGCACAAAGCGCGACAGATTGACCTGATCCTGAAAGTAAGTTGCGGCTACAGTGTTTACGGGCCGGTTGTCGGCGTCCGTCGCGGATTGGCGGAACGTCACCGGCGTGAAGTCGGTCGGATTGGCGAAGGGGACGCTGATCGAGGTTCCCGTGTTGTTGAAGTAGGCCGTCTGGCGGAAGTTGTCGGTGGCCTGACGCCCGAATTCGGCGCCCACAAGCACGGTGTGCCGGATGGAACCCGTGTCGGCCACCACCGTCAGGTCCGTCTGGTTGAAGGCGTTGCCGCGTTGCGTGGCATTGTTGTATCCGGACAGGCTCACCATGGTTTGGGTGGCGTTCACCGCGCCGGGAAAAACGTTCTGGTAAAACTTGTCGTAGGCGCCGAACAAGGTGCTGTTGCGCAGGTTCACCCTGGCGCCGAACTGGCGCTCCACGGTGGCCGTTCCAAGGTGGACATCGGCGTGATTCGGACTTTCGTTCGGATTGCCGAAAAATGTGGAACGGTGAGCGCTCGACGGCCGCCCGCGGAACGAGGGAATGCCCCGGTCAGTGAGCCGCTCATCCCGGAAGTATTCATATCCGAGGCGGATTTTGGTGAGCGGATTGGGCGTGAAGGTGACCGTGGGAGCAACACCGTAGCGGCGCAAGTTGAAGTAGTTGCGGAAGCTGTCGGAATCCTCAAACATGGCGTTGAGGCGGAATGCTGTCTTTTCGCCCAGCGGCTGGTCCACGTCGCCGGCGACGCGTTTGTTGCCGAACGAGCCGCCCTGCAGGGACAACTCGCGCAACGGCGTGAAGCCCGCTTCCTTGGTGACGCGATTGATGACCCCGCCACCGCCCCCGCGGCCGAAGATCATGGCGTTCGGGCCTTTCACGGCCTCGACGCGTTCGAGGTTGTAGAGGTCGCGGATGTATTGCACGTCGTCGCGCACGCCGTTGACGTAGAAGTCCGATGTGGTCGAGTTGCCCCGAATGACGGGGGCATCGCGATGCCCTTCCCCCGTCGCCATGGTGATGCCCGGAACGTAGCGCATGACATCGGCCAGTCCGGCCATCAACTGGTCGCGCATCAGTTCGCGCGGCACGACCGTGATCGACTGCGGCACATCGATGAGCGCTGTGGGCGTCTTCGTGGCCGTGCTCGTGGCGATCACCTGATAGCCCGCCGATTCGGTGACCGTGACGGTGGTCCGCTGCTCGGAAACCGGCATCAGGATTTCGAGCGGCGCGGCGCCCGCTTCGGCGCGGATCGATTGCACCACGTCCTGGAACCCGTCGGCGGTGATCTTGAGCTGATGCGTTCCCGCCTCCAGTTGCAACAAAAACTCTCCTGCCGGACCGGAGACGGTGGAGAATCCACCCGGACGGCCATCCGGAGCAGCTACGATTCTCGCCCCCGCAATGGTGCCCCGCATCTCATCGAGCACCCTTCCCTGCACGGTGATTCTTGATTGTGCTGGTAACAGGCACGCAGACAGGCCGAACAGCCAAATGGTGAGTTTCATCCATTCCATCCCTTCGCGACATCCCGGAGCACCTCGCTCCAAGTCGCAACTTACTTGCAACAAGAGAAGTATAACACGATATGGCGCGAAGTCCAGATGCAGTTGCATGCAGCGGCGCGGCATGGAGTCATACAATAGAACCCATGCCATCGTCGGAACCACGGATCACTGCCGTCCACATTCACCGCCTCTCGGGCAGGCTCAAGCGGCGCTTCGGCTGGTCCCTGGACTGGACCACGGCACGGCATGCCACCCTCATCGAGGTGCGCACGGACTCGGGGCTCACCGGCTGGGGCGATGGCTATTTCGGAGGAGAAGAATTCGTCCGTGATCCGCATTGCGTGGTGGGCCAGTCCATCTTCGCGGCGGCGAATCTCCTGAACGCCCATCTTGTTGCGGCAGGCGGCTTTCAGGCACGGACGCGGTTCCTGCGCGCCGGCGGCCTGGACATGGCGCTGTGGGATCTGCAGGGCAAGGCGCTGCAAAAGCCTGTGTGGCACTTCCTGGGGACGCAATACCGCTCGCGGGTGGAGCCCTACTGCACGGCGCTGTACCGCGTGGACTCCTCTGACCTGGCGGCGTACCTGGCCGAGGAAGCCGTAGGCTGGGAAGCGCGCGGCTATCGCACCATTAAGATGAAGATCGGCTACGGGCCGGAAACCGATTTGCGGATCGTGCGCAAGGTGCGCGAGGCGCTGCGTCCGGAAACGGCGCTGGCCGTCGATGCCAATTGCGCCTATGACGCGGGCACGGCGGCCATGCTCGGCAAGCAACTGGAGCCGTTCGGGCTGGCGTGGTGGGAAGAGCCGATTCTGGCCAATGATTATGCGGGCTATGCGCGATTGCGGCAGGCGTTCTCCATCCCCCTGGCAAGCGGCGAGTCCATGACCACCGAGGAAATGGCGGTGCATTACGTCGCGCCCCGGCTGGTGGACATCCTGCAACCGGATATCGAAAGCGTGGGCTTCACGGGAGGGCAGCGGCTGGCCTGGCTGTGCTGGCTGCACCATCAGCGGCTGGTGCCCCACAACTGGGGGACGGCCATCCGCACGGCGGCCATCCTCCACTGGGTGAGCACCATTCCCCGCCTCACCGAAGGCTTGCAGGCGCACGGCAATCTGTTCGAGTTCGACCGTACCGAGCACCCCTTCCGCGATGCGGTGATCGAAGAGAAGATCGAGATCGAGGAAGACGGGATGATCACCGTGCCCGAGGAGCCGGGGCTGGGCGTCAAGGTGATTCCGGAAGCGGTGGAGCAATACCGCACGGAGCATATTGTAGTGAAATGACCCGTTATCCCTGGTTGCATTCCGCGTTTACGGATGGGGTCTTCATTCTTTCGCCGGCTTTTCTGGTGACGGCGGCGGTGCTGCTCTGGCCGGGATTCTTCACGGCGGAAAACGATGTCTCGCCGCTGCTGTGGCTGGCGCTGGTGGTGGGCGTGGACGTGGCCCACGTGTATTCGACGCTCTACCGGACCTATTTCGACAAAGAGGAATCGGCGCGCTACCGGGCGCTGCTGATCTTCATCCCGCTGGCATGCTGGATTGGGGGAATGCTGCTCTATTCGGCGGGGAAATTCGTGTTCTGGCGGACGCTGGCCTACCTGGCGGTGTTTCATTTCGTGCGCCAGCAGTACGGCTTTTTGCGGTTATACGCGCGGAAGGAGGACGGGCCGCGGTGGGGGCGCTGGATCGACGGGGCGGCGGTGTACATGGCCACCCTCTATCCGCTGGTGTATTGGCACACGCATCCGCGG
>CALFYN010000628.1 GCA_937952345.1 uncultured Acidobacteriota bacterium | reverse complement strand
GGCGGGTGGTTTCGCCGCCCCCGTGCTGCCGAGTTCGGATTTCGAGACACAGATCCAGGTGCCCTTCGAAGCGCAGGGCGCGACGTTGCCGCTGGTGGTGGAGAACGCCGCCGGCCGGCGCTCCTTCGGCTTGCCGCTGGCTGCCGTATCGCCGGCGATATTCACGGACCGCGACGGCACGCCGCTGCTGCTCGATGCCGACAGCGGCGAAGCGCTCGATGCCGCCAACCCGGCGCGCTCCGGCACACGGGTGCAGATTCTGGCTACGGGGCTGGGGCGGGTGATTCCGTCGTGGCCTTCCGGCGTGCCGGCTCCGGTGGACAGCCCACCCCGCGTGGAAGCGCAAGTGAGCGTACGCCTGGACCGCGAGCCAGTGCAGGTCACACGCGCCACACTGGCGCCCGGTTACATCGGCTTTTATCTGATCGAGGTACAATTGCCGAAGATTGTGAATGCGGGTCCGGCCGAGGTCTTCATTGAAGCCGGCGGCCGCATGAGCAATCGCGTCCGGTTGTACCTAATCCCTTGATCCCCGCGTCTAGACACTCTGAGGAAGGCATACGAACATGCTCCGTATTGTTGGCACACTAGCTGTATTGGCCCTCGCCATTCCGGCGCAGGAAAAGAAAGCAGAAAAGCTGGCTCCCTATTACCCCACGCCGGAGTATGTCGTGGAAAAGATGCTGAACCTGAGCGGCCTCAAGCGCGGCGAGCGGATGTTCGATCTCGGTTCCGGGGACGGCCGCATCGTGATCATGGCGGCGCAGAAGTACGGGGCTCATGCAACGGGTGTCGAACTCGACAAAGACCTGTGGAAGCAGAGCATGGAGCGGATTCGGAGCCTTGGACTGGAGAAGTCCGCGCGCATCATTCAAGGGGATGCCTTCGTGCAGGACTATTCGAGCGCCGACGTGGTGACGGTTTACCTGCTGCCCAATTCCAACGATAAGATGCGTCCGCTGCTCGAGAAGCAGCTCAAGAAAGGGACGCGCATTATCTCGCACGATTTCGAATTTGCCGCCTGGAAGCCGGAAAAGACGGAAACGATCGATGATGACGGCGAAGGGCGGAGCCATACCTTATATCTCTACCGCCGGTAATGGCGGTTTGGGGTACACTAGTACTTCCATTGGCTGCGGATCGAGTTGTAGTCCCGGATTCCTGGAGACTGGGACTAGGCGTAGCCCGCGCGGCAATCGCGGTCTGCCTGGTCGAACTCGAACTGTATCCGCAGTGGTATCCACTCACACTTGCGTCTGTTATCTACATTGCATATGTGGTTTTTTCCTTTGCTTCCATACTTTGGGAGCGTAAGGATCATGGCGCATCCGATCTACTGCGGTTGATCATCGACCTGGCAGTACTACTGGTATCAGTGGTGAACCCGCTGGACCGCGCGGGCTGGGCGTTGGGGATTTTCTACTTGTACGTTCTCTTGAGCGCCGCCGTACTGCATCAGATGAAAGAGATCGCCATGGTGTTTGTGGTAGTGGCGGCGGCGGGGCTGCTCACTGTTCGCGATTCGTTGATCAGCATCGGGCCGATTGTCGTGATTCCGGGGATTCTGGCTCTCGGGTTAGGCTGGCAGCGGCGCATGCTGGAGGCGCGGCTCAGTCAGGCGGCCAAGCAATCGGTGATGCACCGCACCGAGGCGGAGAACGCGCGCGAATTGGAACGGCAGCGGATTGCCGCCGATTTGCACGACGGGCCGTTGCAGAGCTTCATCAGTTTCCAGATGCGGCTGGAGGTGATCAAGAAATTGCTCACCCGCGACCGCGACGCGGCGATCGACGATCTGACGCAACTGCAAGGCATCTGCCGCAAGCAGATCACGGACATGCGGGCCTTCGTGCGCAACATGCGCATGTCGTCCGACGGGTCCACCCCGGCCACGAATATCCGGCAAATCGCCGAGGATTTCCAGAAAACGAGCGGAATCGCTCTGCAATGGCAGGTGACGGACGCCATGAGCGGGCTGGAGCCGGAAGTATCGCACGAGGTGTTGCAGATCATCCGCGAGGCGCTGCACAATGCGCAGAAGCACAGCAAGGCGTCGCGGGTCACGCTGGAGGCCGAGAAGGCGGATCAACAGTTACAGATCACGGTGGCCGACGACGGAAGCGGGTTTCCGTTCGGCGGCACGTACAACCTGGATGAACTGGAACTGATGCGCATGGGGCCGGAGAGCATCAAGCGGCGGGTGCGGACTTTGAACGGGGAGTTGATTGTGGAATCGAATCCGGGCAAAGGGGCAACCATCCGCGTCCGTGTGCCGGCATGAAGCGGCTTGCTGCCATCGCCTGCCTGTGGCTGGCCGGGTGCGGCCGTTATGAGGATTTCCGATTACCCGTGTTGGAGCGTGCGCCGGCGGCGGGAAGATTTGTGTGGGAACCGCGTCCGGGTCCGGTGCTGGGGCGAGGCGCGGCCGGCGAGTGGGATGGGGTGGATGCGCTGAACCCTTCGGTGATTCGCGGGGCGCAGGGGTATTTCAATTTCTATTCCGGATTCGATGGCAAGACGTGGCATACGGGGCTGGCCACTTCAGCGGATGGCATTCAGTGGACGAAGGCGGGGAAGGGCATTTCGCCCGAGGGGTGGGAAGGCGATTACATTGCGGCCAACGGCGCGGCGTTGCAGGTGGACGGCGAGTTTCTTTATTGGTATCAGGCGGGGAAGATGCCGCGCATCGGATTGGCGCGGTCGAAGGACGGGCGGACGTGGAGCAAGCATCCGCAAGCAGTGCTGGACGTGGGCCCGCGCGGCAGTTGGGATGAGCGGGGCGTAGCCGATCCTTACGTGGTGCGGCTGGGCGGCTACTACTACATGTTCTATCTGGGTCAGGACCGGGCGCGGCGGCAGCGGCTGGGCGTGGCGCGTTCGCGGGATGGAGTGGAGTGGACGAAGCTGCGGGGGAATCCCGTGCTGGAACTCGGCGAGTATGGCGCGTTCGATGAGAACGGGCTGGGCGAGCCGGCGGTGTGGTATTCGAACGGATCGTATTGGATGCTGTACACGGGGCGGGACCGCGCGGAGAACCGGCGCATGGGCTTTGCGCGTTCGCAGGACGGCGTGCGCTGGGAGAAGGTCGCCGCGCCGGTGATTGCCGGCAGCGAGGCCTGGAACGCCAAGGTGGTGTGCGATGCTACGGTGGAAGTGCAGCCGGACGGCATACGCGTCTGGTACGGCGGCGGGGACGCGGCCAAGCCGGATGAAGGATTGAACGGGCAGATCGGCTATGGCGTGTTGCGCTGGCAGGCCGGAGGGCAATAGACCACATGCGGATTGGAATCACGTGCTATCCGACGTACGGCGGCAGCGGCATTGTCGCCACGGAGCTGGGGTTGGAACTGGCGGCGCGGGGCCACGATATCCACTTCATCACGTATGCCAATCCGATCCGGCTGGGGTCGTATCAGGAGCGCATTCATTATCACGAGGTGGAGGTGTCCACCTATCCGCTGTTTCAGTATCCGCCGTATTGCCTGGCGCTGGCGTCGCGCATGGCGGAGGTGGCCGAGGAATACGCGCTCGACCTGCTGCATGTGCACTACGCGATTCCGCATTCGATTTCGGCGATGCTGGCGCAGCAGATGTTGCGGGGCAAGCATAGGCTGCCGATCATTACGACGCTGCACGGCACCGATATCACATTGGTGGGAACTGACCCTTCGTATTTCCCGATCACGAAGTTTGCGATGGAGCAATCCGACGGGATCACGACGATCAGCCAGTATCTGAAGGACCGTACGGTGGAGGTGTTCGGGATCACGAAGCCGATCCACGTGATTCGCAATTTTGTGAACTGCCGGGTGTACCAGCCGGCCGTGAAGAAGCATGCCGGCGAGCCGCGGCTGCTGCATGTATCGAATTTCCGTCCGGTGAAGCGCGTGCTCGATTGCATCCGCATTCTGGAAGAGGTGCGGCGGACGATTCCGGTGCATCTGATGCTGGCCGGAGATGGGCCGGAGCGGAGTCCGGCGGAGCGGTTGGCGCGGGAGTTGGGGATCGGCAACCACATCACGTTTCTCGGCAAGCAGGACCATGTGGAGCGATTGTTCCCGCAGGCCGATGTGCTGCTGATGCCGAGCGAACTGGAGTCGTTCGGGCTGGCGGCATTGGAGGCGATGGCTTGCGGCGTGGTGCCGGTGGCGACGAACTGCGGCGGGGTGCCGGAGTTGATCACGCATGGAGTAGATGGATTCCTGGAGCCGGTGGGAGCGATTGAGGCGCAGGCGGCGCGGGTGGTGGAGATCCTGACGGATGAAGGGGCGCATGCGCGGATGTCGGCGGAGGCGCGGCACAGCGCGGAGAGCCGGTTCGATACGATCCGGGTGATTCCGGAGTATGAGGCGATGTACCGGGAAGTGCTGGCTCAGTAAGGGAGGCGGCGTTTGACGCCGTAGCGGCTAAGGGCGAGGGCGAGCAGTTGCAGCAGGGCGGCGATGCCGAGCCACACCTGCCAGTGTGAGAAGAGGCCGGTGGAGATGGCGAAGGCTCCGGTGAGGCCGATGTCGGCGCAGATGCGCCAGACGCCGAGAATGGCGGCCATCACGGCGGCGGGTGTGAGCAAGGCCGCTGCGCCCATGGCGAGGTGGCGGTTCTTGCCCTCTTTCTTCTGAATCCGCGGCCCCTGGCCGATCCGGATGCGGATGCGCATCGCGCTTTTCAGTCTACCAGCAAGTGGTGTAGAGTGTGGAGTGATGCGCAAACTGAAAACCGCCATTATCGGCACCGGATTCATGGGAAAAGTGCACGCGGAGAACGTCCGCCGCGTGGGAAATGTGGAAATCGCCGCGGTCGCGGGGATTTCCGACGCGGAGGCGAAGAAGTTCGCCGATTCGATCGGAGTGGAACGCTCGACGGGTGATTACCGCACGATCTTCGCCGACCCGTCGATTGACGCGGTGCATATCCTCACGCCGAACGCGCTGCACTGTCCGATGTCGGTGGAAGCCATGGAAGCGGGCAAGGCGGTGATTTGCGAGAAGCCGCTGACGATGAACGTGGAAGAAGCGCAGAAGATGGTGGACGTGGCGGCGAAGACCGGCGTGGCCAATTGCGTGGAGCACAATCTGCGCTATTACCCGGTGGTGCAGCACATCCGGCAGATCATCGCGGCGGGCGAGTTGGGCGAGGTGCTGATTGTGCAGGGCACGTACTCGCAGGACTGGCTGCTGTACGACACCGATTACAACTGGCGCATTGAGCGCGCGGCCAACGGGGCGTTGCGCGCGGTGGGCGATATCGGCTCGCACTGGATGGACATGATCCAGCATGTGACGGGGCAGAAGATCACGGCGCTGTGCGCGGATCTGGCGATCTTCCATAAGCAGCGCAAGCGGCCGAAGTTCGCCATTGAGACGTTCACGGGCAAGACGCTGACTCCGGATGATTATGAGCTGGTGAATATTGACACGGAAGATTTCGGCGCGGTGCTGCTGCATTTGGGCGATCGTGCGCGCGGATGCTACACGGTGAGCCAGATGTCGGCGGGGAACAAGAACCGGTTCGAGATTGAAGTGTACGGGACGAAGTCGGGTGTGCGGTGGAACCAGGAGCGTCCGGATGAGCTGTGGATCGGGCAGCGCAATGCTCCGAACCAGATTATTATCAAAGACCCGTCGCTGCTGCGCGGGCCGGCGGCGGGGTTTGCGGATCTGCCGGGCGGGCATAGCGAAGGCTATGACGATGCGCACAAGCAGGTGTTCAAGCGGTTCTATGCGAAGGTGGCGGATCCGTCGGCGCCGGTGGATTATCCGACGTTTGCCGATGGGTTGTGGGGGATGAAGCTGCTGGGTAAGGTGCTGGAGAGTTCGGAGAAGCGGGGTTGGGTGGACTGCTGATCGGCTTGTGGGATTGAACGGGGATTGGGAAGTGGAAGTGAGCGGGGCATGGGTGTTTCGCCCGTGTTCCCGTCACCATGTACAGGTTCGAATGGACGTCCTGGCCGCAGCCGACGAGCCTTTCCACCCACATGGGAACCCCGTCAGGTTTGCATGCTGGTTCTCC
>CALFYN010000627.1 GCA_937952345.1 uncultured Acidobacteriota bacterium | reverse complement strand
TGCAGTGCCTGGAAGCTGACTTCGACCCCGACCTCGCTGCTGGTGCGGAACTGGACGCCTTCGGCCTCCATCTGCCCCGCACGGCGATTGATCAGGTGCTACTCCATCTTGAAGTCCGGAATGCCGTAACGCAGCAACCCGCCGATGCGATCCGCCTTTTCGTACAAATCCACGGAGTGCCCGGCGCGCGCCAGTTGCTGCGCGGCGGCCATGCCCGCGGGCCCGGAGCCAATCACAGCCACCTTCTTCCCCGTCTTGCGCTCGGCGATTTCCGGCTGAATCCAGCCTTCCTGCCACGCATGGTCGATGATGGTGCGCTCAATCAACTTGATCGACACAGGCGGCTCATTGATTCCCAGCACGCACGAAGCTTCGCACGGAGCGGGACAGATGCGCCCCGTAAACTCCGGGAAGTTGTTCGTCGAATGCAGCACGCGGATGGCTTCGCGCCAGCGATTCTTGAACACCAGATCGTTCCAGTCTGGAATGATGTTATGCACCGGACAGCCGGTATGGCAGAACGGCACGCCGCAATCCATGCAGCGCGCACCTTGCAGCCGCACCTTCTCTTCCGGCAGTGGCACATACACTTCGAACCAATCGTTCACCCGCTCGGTAACCGGACGCGTGGAGATGGTCTCCCGCTGATACTCCATGAAGCCAGTTGTCTTACCCACGGATCACCTCCTGCGCGGGCTGAGCGGAAACCGGCACAGGCTTGGGAACCTCTTCCTGTTTGCTCCGCGCCACTCCCAGCACGCGCTTGTATTCGTGCGGGAACACTTTCACAAATTTCGGCAACATCGTCGCGAAGTTCTCCAGAATCCATGCGCCGCGCGGGCTGCCGGTGTAGCGGACATGCTTCTCGATGAGCCCCTTGAGCATCTGGATATCCTCGGCGCTCTGGACGGGATCGAGATCGACACCCGTGCGATTGCATCGCGTTCTGGCGAACTCACCATCCTCATCCAGCACGAAAGCGAAGCCGCCGCTCATACCCGCGGCGAAGTTGCGCCCCGTCGCCCCAAGAATCACGGCAAGGCCCTTCGTCATGTACTCGCAACCGTGATCGCCGACCGCTTCCACCACCGTCGTCGCGCCCGAGTTGCGCACCGCGAAGCGCTCGCCGGCCATGCCGTTGAAGAACGCCTCGCCGCTGGTGGCGCCGTAGAGCGTCACGTTGCCCACGATGATGTTCTCTTCCGGCTGGAAGTTGGAGCCCTTGGGCGGGTAGACGATGATGCGGCCACCGGAGAGGCCTTTGCCGGTGTAGTCGTTGGTGTCGCCTTCCAGCCGCAGCGTCACGCCATTGGCGAGGAAAGCGCCGAAGCTCTGCCCGGCGCTGCCGGTGAACTCGAACTGGATGGTGTTGTCGGGCAGTCCCGCCGAGCCATAGCGCCGTGCGATCTCGCCGCTCAACATGGTGCCCACCGTGCGATGCACGTTGCGGATGGGCAGCTTAAACTCGATGCGCGTCTGGTTCTCCAGCGCATCGCGCGCATGCTCGATGAGCCGCTTGTCGAGCGATTCATCCAGTCCGTGATCCTGCTGGATGCTGCAGCGCCGTCCGACACGCTTGGGCACATCCGGCGTATAGAGAATGCTGTCCAGGTTGACGCCCTTCGCCTTCCAGTGATCGACGGCGTCGCGCATCTTCAGGCGATCCGAACGCCCGATCATCTCATCGACGGTACGGAAGCCCAGCCGCGCCATGATCTGACGCAGATGCTCGGCGATGTAGAAGAAGTAGTTGATGACGTGCTCGGGCTGGCCCGAGAACTTCGCGCGCAGGCGCGGATCCTGTGTGGCGATTCCCACCGGACACGTATTCAGATGGCACTTGCGCATCATGATGCAACCGATGGTGATGAGCGGCGTCGTGGAGAAGCCGTACTCCTCAGCGCCCAGCAGAGCGGCGATGGCGACATCGCGGCCCGTGGCCAGTTTGCCGTCCGTCTGCACGACGATGCGGCTGCGCAGATCGTTGAGCACCAACACCTGCTGCGTTTCCGCCAGGCCGAGTTCCCACGGCACGCCGGCATGCTTGATGGAGGTCAGCGGACTGGCGCCCGTGCCGCCCGTGTCACCGCTGATCAGCACCACGTCGGCATGCGCCTTGGCCACGCCCGCGGCCACGACGCCCACGCCAACTTCGGCCACTAGCTTCACGTGAATCCGCGCGGTCGGGTTGACGTTCTTCAGATCGTAGATCAACTGCGCCAGATCTTCGATGGAATAGATATCGTGGTGCGGCGGCGGCGAGATGAGCCCCACGCCCGGAATGGAGTGGCGCACCCGCGCGATCACTTCGTCGATCTTGTGGCCGGGAAGCTGCCCGCCCTCGCCGGGCTTGGCGCCCTGCGCGACCTTGATCTGCAAATCGTCGGCGTTGACCAGGTAGTTGGTGGTGACACCGAAGCGTCCGCTGGCCACCTGTTTCACCGCACTGCGCTTCCAATCGCCGTTTGCTTCCGGCTGGAAGCGGGCTTCGTCTTCGCCGCCTTCGCCGGTGTTCGACTTGGCGCCGATACGGTTCATGGCGATCGCCAGCAGTTCGTGCGCTTCGGCCGAAATGGAGCCAAAACTCATCGCGCCCGTCGCGAAGCGCTTCACGATTTCCTTGGCCGGCTCGACATCGTCGATCGACAGCGGGTTCTTCGCCCACTTGAAATCCATCAGCCCGCGGATAGTGCAGAGTTGCCGGTTCTGCTCATCAATGGTGGCGGCGAACTCTTCGTATGTCTTGTAGCTGTTCTGCTGCACGGCGTGCTGCAGCTTGGAGATGGTCGTCGGATTCAGCAGGTGGTATTCGCCGCGGACACGATAGTGGTAATTGCCGCCCACGGGCAGTTCCGTGTGGCTTTCCGTCACGGGATGGAACGCGAGATCGTGCTTCATCTTCGCTTCCTTGGCCAGCACGGAGAGCCCTACGCCATCGATGCGCGACGGCGTCCCGGTGAAGTACTTCTCCACCAGGCTTTCGTTCAAACCGATGGCTTCGAAGATCTGCGCGCCGCGATAGCTCTGCAGCGTGGAGATGCCCATCTTGGAGAAGACCTTGAGGAGTCCCTTGTTGACGGACTTCTTGAAGTTCTTGAGGGCCATCTCGAAGGTGACGCCTTCTTTGAGTTGGCCGGTGCGCTGCAGGTCCTCAAGGGTCTCGATGGCGAGATAAGGGTTGAT
>CALFYN010000626.1 GCA_937952345.1 uncultured Acidobacteriota bacterium | reverse complement strand
GAAGCGGACCTCACCGCCGCCGTCGATGATGAACTTCGACGCCGCCGGCCGCGAAACCTGCATTGTGCGCGAGAGCCGCACCAATACGCCGTTGCAGGCGCTGAATCTGATGAACGACGTGACGTATCTCGAAGCTTCGCGCAAGATGGCGGAGCGGATGATGCGCGAAGGCGGCACGTCACCCGCCGATCGCATCGCCTATGGCTTCCGCCTGGCAACGGCGCGTCTGCCAAGGACAAACGAGACAGATGTGCTGCTCGCCGGCTTCGGGAGTCAACTCGATTTCTACCAGACGAATTCCGGAGCAGCGGCAAAGCTGCTTTCTCAGGGCGAATCCGCCCGCGACGATAAACTTCCGGTGAATGAGCTTGCCGCTTATTCCACCGTGGCCAGCCTGATCTTGAACCTCGATGAAACGATTACCAAACAGTGAGCAGGAACGCATCCTCGGCCTGACGCGGCGGCATTTCTTCAGCCGGACCAGCACCGGACTTGGCGTGGCCGCGCTCTCGTCTCTGCTCGGCGATTCCGCCTCGGCGCAAGAGGGCGGGGCAGTGGCGGGGCTGCCGCATCACGCTCCCAAAGCGAAGCGGGTTATTTATCTGTTCATGTCGGGTGGTCCTTCGCAGATGGAGTTGTTCGAGCATAAGCCGATGCTCGCCAAGCTGCGTAATACCGACCTACCGGACTCTGTGCGCCAGGGTCAGCGGCTCACCGGGATGACGGCTACGCAGACGAGGTTTCCGATTGTGGAGTCGATGTTCCAATTCTCCCAACACGGGCAGAGCGGCGCATGGGCCAGCGAACTGATTCCCCATACGGCGAAGATCATCGACAAACTCACCTTCGTCCGTTCCATGCACACGGAGGCGATCAACCACGACCCAGCGGTCACGTTTTTTCAAACCGGATTCCAGTTAGCCGGCCGCCCTTCGATCGGTTCGTGGCTGTCGTACGGACTCGGCAGCGAGAACAAGGATCTTCCCGCGTTTGTGGTGATGATCTCGACAACCGGCAAGGGAGACCAGCCGCTTTACGACCGTTTGTGGGGCAGCGGCTTTCTGCCTTCGCGGTACCAGGGCGTGAAGTTCCGCTCCGGCGGGGAGCCCGTGCTGTATCTTTCGAATCCCGAGGGCATGACTGCTGAGGGACGCCGGCGCTTCCTTGATGATCTGGGCAAGCTGAACCAAATGCAGTTGGAGGAATTCGGCGACCCCGAAATCACGACGCGTATCGCGCAGTATGAGATGGCGTATCGCATGCAGACCTCGGTGCCCGATCTGGCGGATTTGTCGAAGGAGCCGCAACATGTGCTCGACCGGTATGGCCCCGATGCGCAGAAGCCGAACACGTTCGCGCGAAACTGCCTTCTGGCGCGGCGGCTCGCCGAGCGCGGCGTGCGGTTCATTCAACTGTTCCATCGTGGCTGGGATCATCACAACAACCTGCCTACGGGGATTCGCAACGCGTCGCGGGAAACGGACCAGCCTGCCGCCGCGCTGATTCAGGATCTGGAGGAACGTGGCCTGCTGAACGATACGCTGGTGGTCTGGGGTGGCGAATTCGGCCGTACGGTGTATTGTCAGGGCAAGCTTACTTCGGATGACTATGGCCGCGATCATCATCCCCGCTGCTTCACGATCTGGATGGCCGGCGGAGGTATGAAGCCGGGTCTCACCTACGGAGCCACGGACGACTATTGCTATAACATCACCGAGAATCCGGTGCACGTTCATGACCTGCACGCGACGATTCTGCATACGTTAGGCATCGATCACTTGAAGCTGACGTATAAGTTTCAGGGGCGGTGGTTCCGGCTGACGGACGTGCACGGGAATGTGGTAAAGCCGCTGTTGGCGTAGATGACTAGCGCCGCCCTGGAGTGGTGCCAAACCCGGGGCTTGATCCAAATCCGGGAGAACTGCCCAGCCCGGGGCTGCTTCCGAATCCGCCGGTTGTTCCTCCGAACCCAGATGGCCGTCCCCCACTCGGTGTGCTGCCAAATCCGCCTGTGGTTCCGGAGCCCACCGTATTTCCCGGGTTCGACATTCCCTGCGCACCCTGCGTCCCCGAGCCCGCGGTAGTTCGTCCCTCATCCCGCTGGAAGTCGTACAGGAATTCCCACTCGTTGTACTTCGTCTTCTCGCCGAAGATTTTGATCCCCTCGGCCTCGAACTTGCTGGCCACGCCTGCCACGCCACCGCCAATTGCTCCGAAGCCGGAACCCATCTGTTGTTGCTGCGTCACCGCCGGAGGAGCGCCGCCCGGGCGAGGCTGCGTAATCATCGACATGATCTGCTGCGCCGCGGCGGGATTCGCCGTAAACGCACCGCGCGGAGCGGCGCCACTGTTTTGCTGATAGGGGCTCTGCTGCTGCCCGAACGCAGGCTGCGGCTGAAAAGGATTCTGTTGTGGCTGGAATGGATTCTGCTGTTGATAAGGGTTCTGTTGCTGGTAGGGATTCTGTTGCTGGTATGGGTTCGGATACTGCTGCGGCACCACGCCGCCGGTCTGCGAACTGGACGGCTGCGTGTAACCGGGAATGCGGCTCTGGATGCCCTGCGTTCCTGCTCCCGGGATGACTTGCTGCAAGGGATTGAATCCCACTTGCCCAGGTTGGCCCGGGGCAGGTGGGTAGCCTACGGGTTGCCCCATTGGCTGTCCTTGCGCGGGGAATCCCACCGGTGGCTGTTGTTGCTGTGGTTGCTGGGGGAAGCCAACAGGGAATCCCTGCACCGCTCCCTGCTGCGGAAACTGCTGTTGCGGAAACTGCTGTTGCGGCATCATTCCCGCATTCGGATTATTGGGGTCCACTTGCTGCTGCGGCTGTCCGACAGGCTGTCCGCCCTGCAACGGCTGATAGAATCCCTGCTGCTGGGGATTGCCCTCCGTGGGCATACCCTGGGCCGGCACGCCTTGGCCGGGTGCTCCGGCAAGATCGCTCTGCCGGACTCGGTTGGCCACTGTTGACTGTCCGGTACTTGCTTCCGGGGCTGCTCCAATCGAAGGCCCTTCGCTTATGAAGGTGTTCTGATTCCCTTTCTTTTCGCTTTCGAGCGGGTTTTTGCGCTTCATCACGAGAGAATCGGTGAACTCTCCGTTGGGACCGATATGAATCAGCCGCCACTCATCCTTGCCGGTCATCGGATCGACGTAGCGTTTCCGCAGGTACCGCAGGTTCCCGTCTCTCTCGAGAGCATCGATGTCCTTGGGATATTGCTTCTTCTTGCGGAAAAAGAGCTGAATCGCACGCCGGTATTCGAGGCCACGCTCGATCAACAGTTCCTCGCGCAGGCGCTGCGACTCGAAGGCAACCTTTGGCAATTCGCGATAGATGCTGAGAGCCATCACCGCCGCCATCAGAAAGATGAACAGCAGGACGAACCCGCGCTGCCGTTGCCGACTTAAAGATACTGCTCGCATTGCACTACCCGTTGGTGGGAGGTTCTTCGAGCGGCATGGTTTGTTCATGCTTGTGCTCTACATCCTCCACTACTACCGATTTTAGGCCGATTTTCACGATCTTGTAGCGCTTCTTGACGAGGTCGCCCTCTTTGATGACAAAGATCTCTTCGCCTTCCAGGAAGAAAGCCCGCTTGGCACCGGTCTGCGGAGAGCTGTAGCCGTAGAACTTCAAGGGAATGGGCGGAGGCGGAGGCTTTGGTGTCGGGGTAGGTGGCTTTGGCTTTGGCTCCGGCCCCATCGCCTTCGCCAGCCTTGGAAACAACAGTTTGCGCTCGTCCTTCACGGGGATTTTGATGTCGCCTCCGGTTGAGGCGACCGGTTCGGGGAGATTGCTGATCTCAAACAGGCTACGCTGTCCTCCGGAGATCGTCACATTTTGCAGACGCGTCACCAGATCCATGCGCAGTGTCGGGTCGACTTTCATCGGGTCGGGCCGGTCACGGTCATCGGGTGACTTAATGGAGGGACGGAAATCACCAATGGACTGGCGCCCGGTAATCATCTTGCGCTCTTCCGTGCGCCGTGCTGTTTCCCGGGCGGCGGGAGTAACCGGAGCCGCGGGCGTAGTGGCGGCGGGTCTGGCCGTTTGACGCGCCTCAGCGGGGACATCCGGTCCAGACAGAACATTCGTATAGAAGGAGTACGCTGCCAGCAGAATCAGTGCGCCCAGCGCCGCTACTTTTTTCGGTTCCGCGCCCAGCGTCATTGATTTCCTCCCGCAGCGGCGGGTGTTGCCGCCTTGGCTACCTGCGCCGGCAATCCCGAGTCATCCCGCACGAAGATATTCACCTTCATGTTGATGTTCAACACGCCCTGATTGCCCTGTTGCGGCGCTGCCGCCAGGCGTTCCACGATGAAGAATCGCGGACTGCGATCAATGCGGTTCACATACTGGATGAGGTCGGCATAGCTGCCTTCGTAATTGGCGGTAATCGTCATCATCGCCATGGAGTCAGTGCCTTCCACCGCTTCGAAAGCGAAGCTGTGTTCCTTGGTCTTGATACCGCTGTCCTTGGCCATTTTGTTCAATTCCGAAATCAGGGTGGATGCCGCGGTGCGCCGTCCGAGAAAGAACTGCGATAGGAACTTGTCTCCTTCCACGCGCGCCTGCTCTGACTTCACCACGAGCACTTTCAACCGCTCGATCTCCGCCCGCCGCTGCACCGCCTGTTTGCGCAGATCAATGATTTGCTGCTCCAGTTCGAGAGGTGTCTCGGCCCAAGGACGAAACGCAAACAAGCCCGCAATGAGATTCGCTACCAGCAACGATCCGACGATGATCCGCCCCGTAGTCCGCGGATCGCGCACCGCCGGCCGCACCGGCAGATTCACCGATAGCTTCGATTGCAGCGCTTTCAGCTTAGAATTTTTGGGCATAGTTCACATTGACCCTGTAGCGATACATCGGTTCGGTTTGCGAGGGCGGCAGCCACGTCGCGACATGGGTGGCGCCGAACTGCTCGGAGCCCTCCATTCGCATCAGCATGTCGATCACGGGCTCGGAAGTCTGCGCGGCCACATCCATTTCCAGGTAAACCTCGTTGTTGGCCGTGATGGCAGGACGCACCTGCATGATTCGCACCTTGTACGGCACCACTTTTTCGAGATCGGAAAAAATGCGCGTCCAACTGATACCCTTCCGCAACAGCAGCTTGTTCAGAAAGACGCTGCGTTCGATCACCTCGGCGTTCTGCGGTTGATATAACTGCTGCTGCAGGGCGCTCTGCACCTTCGTCAGCGCATCCAACTGTTCACGCGCTTTTTGTACTTCCAGGCGAGCATCCAACGCCTCATCGCGCCCGGCAACAGCCAGATAGGTGAGCGCCGCAAGGGTAACGATCAGCAGCGAACTTAAAGCGATGGTCGCAACCACCCAGGGTCTGTCGCGGCGGAATGGTTCCGAGGACAGGTTGATGGAGATCTTCAAGCGGCCACCTCCATGCCCATGCCTTGCAGGTAGCCCATCAAGCCAGCGTTAAACGGCCCCGGGGTGCCATGGGGTCCACGCAATGGTTCCACGCGCGTGTTCAGTTCTGCCTCCAGCGTCTGAGCCGCAACCCCGCCTAACTCGCCGAAACCGCACAGCAGCAACCGTTCGGGTTTCCGTTTCCACTCGTCTTCCACATAGGCGTAGGTAGGAAAGAGCACCGCTGCCACTTCCTCAGGAGAAACGGTATCCAATTCCACGCAGCGGAACATCCGCAGATTGTTCCCTTCGGTGACTGCGACCGAAAGCGCTTTGCCGCTGAGCTTTGCGATGACCTCAAGGGAAGGCGATTGCTGCATCTGCAGCATCGTCAACGCGGAGATGGTCACCATTCCCGGATGCAATCCCGCCTGCCGCAAGGGTGCTTCATAACGAGCCAGAATCTCCAGGCTCACTACCGCCACTACGACATCGCGCTTCTTCCCACCCGCTGCATGCGGCTGTTCATGAAAGCTCACGCTGGCTGCTTCCAGGTCGAACGGTACGCTTTTCTTCACGCGGAACCGGACGAGAGAGAGCTGCTCCTGCGGGTCGCTGGGGAACGTGTCGAAATCCAACACCGCGACGCGGCAGCAGTAATCTGGCAGGATCACAGCGGCAGGCCGCCGCCGCTTGTTCGCCGAGGCGGGCACCAGCTTCAAGATCACTTCCTGGAGTTTCTCCGGCAGCAGCACATTGTCGCGGACGGGACTTACGCTGATCACGCCTTCGTCCAGGGGCACAAACCCGCTCGATTCCGTCTTGCCATGATGCGCCCATGCAATACCGGCCTCGGAGAATTCAAAAACGTACTCCGGAGGCGGTTCGGCCAGCACATGACGTAATTTGTTGAGCAGAGACATGCGGTATGGATCAGCCTTCAATGAACGTGACTTTGTTTACTTCCTTCAGCGTGGACACTCCCAGGCGAACTTTTTCGAGGGCCGAATCGCGTAGGAATCGCATTCCTTCTTCCTTCGCTGCGCGTTTCACTTCCGAACCCGGCCGCCGCTCCAGAATCATTTCGCGGATCTTCTCTGAAAGATCCAGCAGTTCGTGAATCGCGGTCCGGCCGCGGTATCCGGTCCCACCGCACTCGAAGCATCCTTCGCCCTCATAGAAAGTGACGTCGCTCCACTGTTCCGGGTGCAAACCGGAATCGCGCAGATACTCGTCGCTGTAGATTACGGGCTTCTTGCAGTGCTCGCAGATCACGCGCACCAGTCGCTGCGCCAGAATGCAGTTCAGCGCGGAAACAAAGTTGTAGGCTTCGACGCCCATGTTTAGGAAGCGTCCCAGCACGTCGATCACGTTGTTGGCGTGCACGGTGGTGAATACCAGGTGTCCGGTGAGCGCCGCATTGATGGCGATCTGCGCCGTCTCCTGGTCGCGGATTTCTCCCACCATCACCTTGTCCGGATCGTGACGCAAGATGGAACGCAGTCCGCGGGCGAATGTCAGGCCTTTCTTCTCATTCACCGGGATTTGCGTGATCCCCTTGATCTGGTATTCCACCGGATCTTCAATGGTGATGATCTTATCCTCGTCGTTCTTGATCTCCATCAGCGCGGCGTACAAGGTGGTCGTCTTGCCCGACCCCGTTGGACCCGTGACCAGCACCATCCCGTAGGGCTCCTTGATGGCGCGCCGGAAGGGAATGATTTCGTGATCGGAGAAGCCCACCACGTCCAGGCTGAGCGAGGAGAATTTTTCGCTCATCGACTCCTTGTCGAGAACGCGAAGCACGGCATCCTCGCCGTGGATCGTCGGCATGATGGAAACACGGAAGTCGATCAACCGCCCCTTGTATCGAACACGGAAACGGCCGTCCTGCGGAACACGCCGCTCGGCGATGTCGAGTTCGCTCATGACCTTGATACGGCTGATGATCGTTGTATGCCAGTCCTTGGCGATCGGCGGCATGGCGTACTGCAGCACGCCGTCGATGCGGTACTTGATGGCCACTTCCTGGTCGCGCGTTTCAATATGAATATCCGACGCGCGGCGCTCCAGTGCGTTGAAGATGGTGGTGTCCACCAATTTTATGACCGGAGCGATATCGGAATCCGCACCCGTGAGCCGGTCAATGGACAGCGTTTCGTCCGAGTTTTCCTCGTCGCCCACCACATCCAGGGCGAACGTCTCAGTCACCTCTTCCAGTACACGCTGGCTCTGCTCCGTCTTCTTCAGTAGATCTGCGATCTGGCTGAGCGTGGCGACCTTCACGTGCAGCTTCTTTTCCAGGAGAATGGAAAGCTCATCGATCAGGTTGAGATTGCGTGGGTCAGCCAGCGCTATCTCCAGACTTCCATTTGAGGCGTTCAGCGGGACGAAGTTATAGCGAAACATCAGGTCCACGGGGATGTTCTGGAACAACCCGTGATCGATGCGCTCTTCCTTCAGATCGACATAGTCACACCGGTAGCGCTTGGCTAGCGCCTTGGCGGCGTCTGCCTCTGCTTGCGGGTTGACGAGTCTGGGACGGTCCGGTGCGGCCATAGCTCTCCATTAATGTAGACGCACGGGGCGTTCGGAACGTGGAGGAGATTATCCGAGGGGGTTGACCCACTTCAACTTGGGGAAGCGGCTGAAGTCTTTGTCGGTACTGGCCAATGTCGCTCCGCGCTCTATGGCGAGCGCAGCCAGTGCGGCATCTGTGAGTTTAGGGCCGGTGCTTTGACCGCCTACTGCCAGTTGCTGCAGCAGATTCAGGTGATCTGGGCCAGGGTCGACTGGAATGACCTTTGAAACCGAAATCAGCTCCTGAAGAAATGCGAACGCATCCTCAGTTGTGACACTTGTTGCGAAGGCTTGTCTTGACGTGGCCAGCCGCAGATATCCCCAAATCGTAATCCAAGGCAGCCCAATGCTGTCCGGACCTTCCATCAAGTCCTCAAGCCATGCACTTGCCGCCTTGTGCTGTGGGAACGATCCAATCGAGGCGTACAGCAAGACGTTAACGTCCAGGATGGTCATCAACGGACCTCATCGTCCAGGGCAAGCAACTCAGACGTGCAATCGTAGTTGATACCGGGCTTTGGGGTTGCGTACAGGATCGGCTTGATTTTGAATGGACGCATAGCCTTTCGCATCGCTTCGTCCGCCTGCAAACCCTTGCGGATCATTTCGTTCAGCGTTTCTTTGAACGAACGTCCTTGCCGCACACTAACGTCCTTCAGACGGACGATAACATCCTCATCCAAAGTGACTGTAGTTCTGATGCTCATGATGCCTAAAGCATAGCATCACACGCATCATTGCTCACCTTTACCAATTCGTCAACGACCCGTCCGGCCGCCGTAGCATCGGTGTCAGCGAATACGCCTCCTTATAATCCCCGATCTGCTGCAGTTTCGAGGTATCTACTTCCACCCCCAAACCAGGGCGCTCGTTCGGCCAGAGTTTCCCATCCTTCAGGTCGTAGCTCTGTTTCAGATACGGCCACGGCCGTGTGCCGCCCATGACCAACTCCATCAATACCGGCCCGGAAAACACCGCTGAGCAATGCACCATTGCCGCCTCGGAGATGGGACCGGTGAAATGTGGCACCAGGCCGACATAGTGTGTCTCGCACATGGCGGCGATCTTCTGAAACTCGGTGATGCCGCCCACGTTGGGAATTGTCGCCCGGGCGTAGTCGATGAGATGGTTCTGAATCAGCTCATTCCATTCCCACTTCGGTCCGAACTGCTCGCCGACCGCGATCGGAACCTTCACCTGATTCCGCAGTGTCCGGTACACACCGGGATTCTCGCTGCGCACCAGATCTTCGACGAAGTAGGGCCGTAGCGGCTCAATCAAATTGGCCAGAGTCACCGCGTCGGGCATATCCAACTCGGTGTGAAAATCGATGCACCATCCGCCATCCCTGCCGACGCCTTGACGCACTTGCTTGCACAGTTCAAAAACCCGATTCACGGTGGCGAAGCGATCCATTGTGCGTCCGCGCGTGTCGGTCGAGATGCGATAGGCGCGGAAACCGGCATCCACACACGCTCTCGCCACTTCAGTCGGCGTCCCTTTGGCGGGGAACCCGGTGGAATAGCACTCCACGTGGTCGCGCGATTGGCCGCCCAGCAACTGGTACACCGGTACGCCCAAGGCTTTCCCCTTTAGATCCCAAAGCGCCACGTCCAAGGCTCCCAGAGCATGGACCTTTTCGCGTCCCGCCGGATAGAAATATCCCCGGTACATCGACTGCCACAGCCGGTCGGTGCGGAACGGATCCTCGCCGATCAGAAGCCCCGCACACTGCTCCATCGTGTTGTCCGAGCCGCCCTCGCCGACGCCGACCAATCCAGCGTCCGTCTCCACCAGCACCACGTTTGTGCTTTGATTAAACAACGGCTGGCGTGTATTCGGGCGCCCGGCGGCATCCGTAGGCGTCCGGTAGTATCGGATTCGGGTGATTTTCGTCTTCGGTAAACCGGCAGCATCCGCCTGGTCGGCCAACGAAAAGGCGCTTGCGGCGCCGAGACAGGTACGAAAGAAAGCCCTTCGATTCATATTCCGGCTCATCATACCAGGAATAAGCTGTGTATCCGTTCGAGAGGTCCGGATTTTACCGGATACGCTTTCCCAGCACAGTCACCATGTCGAAGAACAACAACCCGAACCGGCTGTATGGGCTCTTGTTGCCGCAGGACTCATAGATTGCCTCGTTGGGTGCAAATGCAGTCACCAACCGGAAGCCGAAATGACGGTTGTCATTCACACGTGGTTCCTTCGCCAGATCGGCAGACAACCGGTGCCACCTGGGCGCATTGAGCTGGAACAGGCCGTCTCGCGTGTATTCTCCGTCAACCTCGTGATTCCACCATGACCGTCCCTCATCCCATGTCAATTGCAGGCGCAGCCAACGGTTGGACAGCGCATCCGGATAAGCGTCGAACGCAATGCGGAGGCAGTGATGGTCCATCGATGGAACGAGGAACGCAACGCCGGCTGTTTCCGCCCCGCAGCTCTGTGGCGGAAAGTTGTAGATCCCGATGCAGTGGTTGGGGGGATACCGCAGCGCCGGATCGGAGGAGCCCTCCCCACCCGCCAGTAGCAGAGAGGTTCCGCCGGTCAGACTGAACCATCCGGTGCCGAACCTTGGCTCCGTTGTACCTTCCGGTCCGTTGAAATCCCAAGCCGCAAGAACAGCATCATCTTCGAACATGGTGTGGCGGGGTGAACCTTTGTCCCATATCAGTATTGGCGCAAAACAGGACTCAAACGGGCCATTTCTGTGCACATGAAATACCCTATTTTTGTCGATGGGAGGCGAGGAGGAGGGATCATGCGTGAGGGTTTCACGATAGCGTGCGAGAGCCCCCCAGTTGTCCGAGGGGCCGGCCTTGCTTTTTTGTGGCGAAGTAGGGCACCAAGACTTTTTGCGCGCGGCAGGCTTCCTCTTGGCGCGTTGGGCAGGTCGTCTGCTCCAGGAATGCGTTTACACTGCTCTCGGATTTTCGCAAAGCCCGGATTTGCCTCATCTTACGACCCTATGAGAATCGTTTTTCCTTTGCGGCCCACAATGAGCTGTGCTACGATGAAGTTGCTCTGATGGACTGCGTCCACGGACGGGCCCACCAAATATCCCCTGGAGTGTTTTACACCACAGAATGAGTTTCACCGTTTTTCTCGGCAACCTGCCTACCTGGGTTACCAAGGACGACATTCTCTCCTGGCTTCGTGCGGAGAATCTCGTCGCCGATGACGTAAAGGTCATCCGGAATCCCGAGACCCAGGAATCCAAGGGCTTCGCCTTCATCGATGCTCCGAATCAGGAGGAGATGGAGTCGATCATCCGGCGCTTTGACCGTGCGCCGCTGGAAGACCGCATCCTGCGGGCGAACCCTGCTCAACCACCCCGGCCGAAGGGCGCAAGACCGCCTATGGGACCGGTGGGGGCATCTTCCCCGATGTCTCCCGACAACCGCCCCAAGCGCGGTGGAAAGAAGCACAAGAAAGGCCGAGCTCCGGCACCGCAAAGCGCGTTCGCTGAAGAGCTGGCCAAAGCACTGTAGTACGCGAACGACGACTGCTCCATTTCCATCCCCACGCCATGGCTGGCGATTGGGTGTTATACTCTAGGCCGGACCTTTTCATTTCATTGTGCGGCCGCACCTCGTTATCTAAGGGGGATAGGAAATGTGATTGACCTGCTTTTTGTCCGCTTCTGTTTTGTAGCCCTCATTTCTGTTTCCGCTTTTTTTCTCCAACCATTTGGCCTGGCGGCGTTACCTGCCGCCGGGCTGGGCCTTCTTTCCGGCATAGCGATAGTTCTTTTTGAGATCCGCCTGAAACAGGTGAGTATGAAACGCCTTATCGGCGCCGCCTCAGGCAGCGTCATGGGTATCTTCGGCGCCTACCTCATCTCGCTCGTCCTGCGGCAGGCCCTTCCCACCAGTTCTACTACCGTTTCGTTCCTGCAGCTTGCGATCCTGCTTCTGATGACCTATGTGGGCCTGATTGTCGGCGCCAACAAGGGCGATATGCTGAATCTCGCCGCCTTCGGCGGAGTGTTCGGCAACGAAAAGGTCACCAAGCACTCCTTCAAGATCCTCGATACCAGCGTGATCATCGACGGGCGCATCGCCGACATCGCCGAAACCGGCTTTCTCGACGGCACTCTCGTCATTCCACAGTTCGTTCTGCGTGAGCTTCAGTTGGTAGCCGACTCCGCCGATTCCATGAAGCGCAACCGCGGCCGGCGCGGCCTGGACATTCTGCAGCGCATCCAGAAAATGCCAGAGCTTCATGTCCAGATCGTCGAAGACGACTTTCCCGCCGTTCGGGATGTCGATATGAAGCTGATCGAACTGGCCAAGCTCTACGATTGCAAGATCGTCACCAATGATTTCAATCTGAACAAAGTCGCGCAACTCCATGGCGTTGTTGTATTGAACATCAACGAACTTGCCAATGCTCTGAAGCCCGTCGTTCTTCCGGGTGAGATCATGCGCGTCTTTATCCTCAAGGAGGGCAAGGAATACAACCAAGGCGTTGCCTACCTCGATGACGGCACGATGGTGGTCGTTGACAACGCCAAGCGGCTGATCTCGAAGACCATCGACATCTCCGTAACGAGTGTGCTGCAAACCACCGCGGGCAAGATGATCTTCGGCAAGTACGACGACCGAGTGCACGCCGTACATGATAAGCAAGCGCCGCAGGATCGCCCAAGCCGCGAGACGCACGCCGGTGCAGCGGGCGCTCCGCCCAATCATTAGAAGTGGCTGGATGCCGCAATCGCGTTAAAATACGTTCACTGGCATGAAAGTATCTGTCATCCTTCCCGCCGCCGGGCTAGGTACGCGCATGGGCCGTACGCAGCCGGAAACTACCGGCACCAGCCGCAAGCAATTCATGTTGCTTGATGGTTCGCCCATTCTCATCCATACGCTCCGCAAGTTCGCCGCGGCGCCATCCGTCCACGAGATCGTCATTGCGCTCCGCCCTGAAGACATGGAATGGGTGCGCGAGCTTGTCGAAGCGCAGCATTTTCCCAAGCCCGTGCGCTGCGTGGAAGGCGGGGACTCGCGGCAGGAGTCTGTGGAGCATGCGCTTGCCACGCTCGCCGCTGACACCGACCTTGTCGCCGTGCACGACGCGGTACGTCCTTTCATCGATGTTGCCACCATCGAAAAAGTGATCGCCGAGGCACAGGAATGCGGCGCCGCCATTGTCGGTGTGGTTCCCGTCGATACCGTGAAGCAGGTGCATCGCAACAAGATCCGCGCCACAATACCGCGCGATCGACTCGTGCTTGCACAAACACCGCAGGTATTCCGCTTCGATCTTCTCAGAACCGCTTTCGCGCAAGCCACTTCGGACAACTTCACAGGGACTGATGAAGCCAGCCTTGTGGAACGATTGGAACAGGTGGAAGTGAGTGTCGTTGCCGGCAGCGATCGCAACATCAAACTCACTAAGCCAACCGACATGAAACTGGCTCACCTCTTCCTCGCCGAGGAGCGAGGCCAGTGACGCCTGCCTATCGCACGGGTCTTGGTTGGGATGTGCATCGGATTGTGGAGGGCCGTCCGTTCATCCTTGGCGGTGTGCACATTGAATGTGATTTCGGACTCGAAGGACATTCCGACGCGGACATCCTTGCGCATGCGGTGACCGATGCCATTCTCGGAGCGGCATGCCTTGGGGACATCGGCATGCACTTCCCTGATACGGATCCGCAATGGAAGGGCGCGGACAGCCGCATGCTGCTGGCGCATGCCGTCTCAATGGTGCGTGATGCCGGCTTTGCCGTGGTCAACATCGACACGACCGTGATCCTGGAAAGGCCCAAGCTGAAAGACTACCGGCAGCGCATTCGTGAGTCTCTAGCCGCAACAATTGGTCTCGCGGCGGATTGCGTGTCGGTGAAGTTCAAGACCGCGGAGCGTGTCGGTCCGGTGGGAGAAGGAAGATCAGCGGAAGCCCAAGCCATAGCCCTACTGATGAAGCGCTGACGCCCGAAAGCAGCCACTCACAAAAAGTAAGAGGCCCCGATTTCTCGGGGCCTCGTTGTTGTTAACGAACCTTGTCCGCTAGAGCGACTACTTCTTTTTCTTCGCAGCAGCCTTCTTCGCGGGTGCCTTCTTGGCGGCCTTTTTGGTTGCGTTCTTCATCGATTGATTCTCCCTAACATCAGAATTAGCGATCCGTGAAAGATCGCAGCGTGATTCATATATAAGGTTGTTTGAAAAGAAAGTCAAGAGAAAAATGCATGACACACTCACACGCTTCCGGCGCCGGACAGCTCACCCATCCCAAAAACGTTTTCTTGTAGAATTGTTTTAGGGCTTCTGATGCGTTCCACGCACGATTTGACGGGCCTCCGGCGATGTGGCCCGTTGTTGGCGCTGGTTGCGGCGCTACTCTTCGCACAGAGTTGCGGCAAGCGAACGCACACACGCGTTCCATCGCCACCGCAGCCCGGCGATACGCAAACCGGCATCGCCAGTTGGTATGGCGATCCCTATCACGGACGGCGTGCCGCCAACGGAGAGATCTACGACATGAACGGATTCACCGCAGCCCATCGCACATGGCCATTCGAAACGATGGTGCGTGTCACCAACCTGACCAACCAACGTGAAGTGGATGTGCGGATCACGGATCGCGGTCCATTCGTCGATGGACGCATCATCGACTTGTCCCGTGCCGCAGCGCAACGTATCGAACTGATCGGTCCTGGAACCGCCCGCGTGCGCCTACAGGTGCTTTCTATCGCGTCGCAGGGTCATACGTACACCGTACAGGCAGGCGCGTTCTCCGATCGTGCCAGAGCCGAGGCATTGCGTGCCAAGCTGGACTCGTTTCCACACGTCCGCATCATGCCTCGGGGCAGCAGCCCCGTACTGTACCGCGTACTTGTCGGCAAACCCGCCACCGAAGAGAGTGCGGAAGAGATTGCCAGAAGCGTGCGCAAGTACTCGGGCGAAGCGCTCGTGATTCGAGACTGACCATCATGCCACACCGCTTTCACGGAACCTGGAGATTGCTTTCCTACGAATCGCATGCGCCCGACGGCTCAATCGGGTTACCTCTTGGGGATGATCCGATTGGCCTTCTCATCTACACGCGGGAAGGACGCATGAGCGGGCAGGCGATGCGCCGCGAACACGATCCGTCCGCCAGCGGGCCGCTGGATAACTACATCGCCTACTTCGGAACATTCGACGTCGACGAGGCGGCGTGCGAAGTCGTGCACTCCGTCGAAGGGAGCGTTTATCCGAACTGGATTGGAACACAACAACGCCGCGGATTCGCGTTCTCCGGAAACCGGCTCACGCTCACCGCGGCGTTGAAACGAAACCCGGCGGTTCACCGCCTCATTTGGGAAAGGGTCTAAGCGGTCTTCCCCACTTTGCGAAAGACTCGCGTCAATCCACGAACGGCGCGATCTACTTCGCGCTCCGTGATGATGTAGGGCGGCAGCATGCGAACAACTCTTTCGTGCGTTACGTTGATCAACAATCCTTCCGCCAGGGCATCGGTGACGAACTGCTTGCAGGGAAACTCGATCTCCATGCCCAGCATCAGTCCCTGTCCGCGCACTTCCCGGATGAATCCGAATTTCCGGCTCAACTCCACCAGACGGCTCTTGAAGTAGCCGCCCACCTGGCGGATATGCGGCAGCAACTCTTCCAGCATCAACATGCATTCGTAGCCGACGCGGCAGGCCAATGCGCCGCCGCCGAATGTCGAGCCGTGCATGCCGGCCGGCAGCGCGGCGGCGGCCTTCTCGTTCGTCATGATGACACCCATCGGCATGCCCGCGCCAATCGGTTTGGCCGCGATCATCACATCGGGTAGCACGGGCGGGTCCAGCAATTGGTAGGCGAAGTATGTCCCCGGTCGGCCCACGCCGCATT
>CALFYN010000625.1 GCA_937952345.1 uncultured Acidobacteriota bacterium | reverse complement strand
AAACCGTTCGCATCTGTGAATGGTTATTCAAACTGGGAGTTGTCCGCGTACCGGGCCAACGCGGCGCGGCGCATCATGATGGAGCATGGTGTGCGGGCCGATCAAGTGGCGCAGGTGCGTGGATTCGCGGATCAGCGGTTACGGTTGGTGTCGGAGCCGGATCATGCCTCGAACCGGCGGGTATCGGTGATTGTGCAGTACATGCAACCGCCTACGCCCAACCCTGGAGAAGAGGAAAAGGCGGAAGAACACGGGGCGAAGAAGGAAGAGGCGCACGGGGAGAAGAAGCCGGAAGGGCACGAGGCGAAGCCGGCTGAGCATGGCAAGAAGCACTAGATGCCGAGGATGCGCTCGAGGACGGACGTCTCACGGTCGGCCCGCTGGAGCGCGGATTTGCCAGCGGCGGCGTTGCCGGCATTGATGGCGTTTTCCGCTTCGTCGAGGAAATAGGTCATGCGGCTGATGCCGGAAACGACATCGGAGCGCATGCCGAGCCCTTGCGCGCGCTGTTCCTGTTCGATGCGCTTGGCTTTGGATTGAATGGCGTTGGCGCGCGTGCCGAGCATCATGAGGCTGTTGCGGAGGTTTTCCAGTTCGGCGGGATCCGGGGCGGGCGCTGTGGCGGCTTTGGGCTGTTCTGGTTGGCGCTCGACGGAGGGCGCGGGCGCTGGTGTGGGAACTGGGGTGGGTTGGGTTTGCGGAGGTGTGGCGGTCTGGGTTGCCGGCGCCGGTTGTGCCACGGGAGGAAGCTGCGATGTGGGGGCAGGTCTGGAAGCCGGGCGTGGGTCAATCTGTGTGGAGTAGCTTTGCGAAGGGGTGGGCGTTGGGGATAGAGGCTGTGTTTCCACCGTGGTGTCGATTGGGGCCGGGGTTGGATTCGGCACCTGGGATAACTCGACAGCGGGTTTGTAACCGGGGTCGGCCTGTTGGGCGGTTGTCTGCTCTGCTTGTGTGCTGAAGAATTTCGGGATCTGAATCGCGGCGATGATGAGAACGGCGACGGTCACGAGCGAGCCAATCGCCATGTACATCCCGCGATTGGCGCGAGGGGTGGCGGCAACGGCTGGAGGGGGAGGCGGGATGGGGGCGTTGTCCGCCGGCTGTGGCGAAGCGACGGCGGTGGCATCCATGCGATTGCCGATGGTGAGCAGGGCGGCACGAAAAGCGGCCGCGGACTGAAAACGGCCCGCCGGATCCTTGGCGAGCGCCATTAGAACGATCTCGCTGAACTGGGGTGGGAGCCGAGGGTCGATCTCGACGGGGGGAGTTGGGGGCGCATTGAGATGAGCGGCCATGATCGAGAAGTCGCTGTCGGCTTCGAACGGACGTTTGCCCGTTACGACTTCGTAGAGTGCGATCCCAAGGGAATAGATGTCGGAGCGGGCGTCGAGTTCCTTTTCGCCGCGAATCTGCTCGGGGGACATGTAGTACAGCGATCCGAGCGTGCGGCCGGTTTGCGTGAGACGTTTGTCCGCCTTCATGCGGGCGATGCCGAAGTCCATGAGTTTCACTTCGCCGGTGGGAGTGACCATCATGTTGGCGGGTTTGATGTCGCGGTGCACGACACCTTTGGAATGAGCGTAGGAGAGCGCATCGAGCACTTGCACGGTGTAGGCGATGGCCTGAGAGATGGGCAAAGGACCATTGGCGATCAAGGACTCGATGGATGAGCCCTCGACGAACTCCATCAGCATGAGGAGTTGATTTTCATAGCGCATGGCCGTATACAGGCTGGCGATGTTGGGATGGGAGAGCGATGCCTGCACTTTGATTTCGCGGAGGAAGCGGTCGGCGAGATCGGGGTCGCCGGCGAGATCGGGGAGCAGGACTTTCATGGCCTCGAAGCGATCGGAGATGGTGTTGCGGACCTTGTAGACTTTTCCCATCCCGCCCGCGCCGAGAACCTGGACGATTTCGTAATCGCCTACACGCTGGCCCACTTGGAAATGCATGGCTGACGTCCTTTGCTTGCTTATCGGAAGCGGCTATTTTTCGGGGGTTTTGACGATGTCGCCGACCTTCGGTTCACCCGTGCCGGTGAATTTGCCGGTAGCGGAAAGATCATCGACTTCGGTGATGGCGACTTCGCCGAGGTTATCGGTGATGCGTTTCAGAACGCGGCCGGTGGCGGGGTCTTTGATCTCGCGGCCGGGGCGGCTGACGGCGAGCCGGTCGCCCACTTTGAGACCCGCTTTTTTGCCAACGTTGAGGATGAGAATGCCATTCGTGGCGTCGGCAACGAGCCCTTCGATCACAACGGTGCGGAGAGCGATTCTGGAGGCGGATGCATCGAGCTGGCGGGCGGTGGCTTCGGATGCCTTGATGACAGCCTCGCCAATGAGTGTGCTGGCGAAATTACGGCTGCTCATATCGTAGTAGCCTCCGCCGGAGGCGGACTGACCGCCACCGGAGCCGAGCAAAGCTGTTCCGGATCGAGAGGATTCCCCCGTGCCGCTGGCGGTCACCATGATCTGGGCGGTGTCGACATTGACGATGCGAGCGCTGAGCGCGACGACGGCTTTCGAACTCTTTTTCCCGATGCCGGAGATGCCATAGCGGCCCGTTACGCGGCCAATGGCGCCGACTTCGGTGGTTTTGTCGTCGCGGCCGAATTGCGTGATGGAGCCCATGACGATGGCGTCGACTCCGATCAACTGGCCGAGGCGAGCGGCGGTGGCGGGGTTGGCGCGGTCACTGTTGGAGAAATTCTGCTCCTGCATGATTTTCTCGAGTGCTTTGCGCTCGTAAACCTCGTATTGTCCGCTGGATACCAACTTGTCGACGAGGAGGTCGGCGACACCCTTGCCGACATCGACATCGGAGTTAAAGATGGCGGCGACGTAGGTGTGGACCGTAGAGTAGTCGAAGTTGAGGACTGCGACACGCCGTTTGCGCTCCTGTGCGAAGGCTGAGGTGGCCATGATCAGGACGCATGCGAAAGAGATCCAACGGTTCATGACAGGTGCCCTCCCGTGCAGTTGCAGCTTTCATTATATCTGCTTCAAGAAACGCGTAATTTCCGGGGAGAAGGCATCATGACAGAGGGGGGATGTGTGTTATACTTTGAAAGAACTCCAGTGGGCCTGTGGCGCAGTTGGGAGCGCGCTTCCATGGCATGGAAGAGGTCGAGAGTTCGAATCTCTCCAGGTCCACCAACCCCCTCAAAAACCAACACCCCAACAAGCTAACCGAATGGCGTCACTTTGCTATCCTCGCGGATGAACCTTATTTGCCGCCCAGTGCGGCCGCCGCACGGTTTGCAAAGAACGTGCGGCGGGTACATCTTGATTGTAAAGAATAGATGGAAGAAGGGTTAGTGCTTTGCGTCGCCGGGTAGATAACCAGGTGGCAGCGCGGCACCTTCACCAAAGAAGTACTGTTCCATCTGCTTGAGGAGGAACTCCTGTGCTTCCTGGGTTCCAAGATTCAAGCGATACTCGTTCATGAGCATCTTCATGTGTTCGACCCACATGCGCCAGGCTTCCTTGGACACATTTTCATAAATTTTCTGTCCGAGGGGGTGGCCTTCAAACGGAACCTCACTGAGTCCCACCATCTCGCGCTGAAACTTCACGCAAAAGACTTTACGCGCGTTGGGGTCTTCCATCTTTGGCGCAACGAAACCACTGCCGCAACCCATACTGTACTCTCCTGTGTATTTTGGAACCAACAATAATTAGGATAGCAGGGTAGTGGTGGAATGATGTTATCCAGCGCGCAAAGCGGCGGCTTCGCGTTTGGCTTTGAGCCCGTCGAGATATTCGGAGAGCTTCATGGGGCTTGGGGCACCCTTCTCCATCTGGCGCTGGACAGAGCGCTGGTAGCGGCGGAGGGTTTCTTTCTTATTGCCGTCGCGCAGGTTGCACGTTTCGATATCGAGGAGAATCTCGATTTCCCAGGGGCGGAAAGTATTCCGGCAGATGCTGCCCTTGAGCAACTCCGCAATGAGCTTGTTGAACTGCGCCAACAAGACTTCGCTATCTTCGTACTGCCCTACCATACCTTACTCTTCCATCGGCTGTTCAGGGGAAAATCTTAATACTACTCATCACCTGACCGCGTGGACGATGTGGCCTCCGATAATTGTCATTCCCACTACTACCTTATCAATCTGAGGTGGGGCGATGTTGAAGATGTCTTCCTCCAGTACAACGAAATCGGCGAGCTTGCCGGATTCGATGGTTCCTTTCCAAGCGTCTTCGAAGCTCGCCTTGGCGGAGCCAAGTGTATACGCCTCAACGGCTTCGGCGACAGAGATTTTCTGCTCAGGGATCCAGCCTCGAGTGTTCTTTCCGTCGGTAGTGCTGCGCGTTACGGCGGCGTAAATGCCCAGCAAGGGATCGATTGGCGCCACGAACCAATCGGATCCGAAAGCCAGGGTAACTCCGGCGTCGAGAAGGCTACGGAAAGCATAGGTACCTTTCGTCCGATCGGGGCCGATGCGTTTGTCGGCCCAGCGGCCATCGTCTATGGCATGGTATGGCTGCATGGAAGCAATTACGCCAAGGCGGGCAAAACGGGGCATATCTTCAAATCTCAGGTGCTGGGCGTGCTCGATGCGCCACCGCCGGTCCCGCTGGCCATTGGTGCGAACGACGTGTTCGAAGAGGGAGAGCACCTCGTGATTGGCGCGATCGCCGATGGCGTGAATCGCCAACTGGAGTCCGGCTTTGTCAGCGCCGAGGAGGTTGTCCCGCATTTTGGAGAGAGGGATCATGTCTTCCCCGGGGAGACCGGAGGTCTGAGGGGCGTCGGAGTAGGGGGAGAAGAACCAAGCTGTGGTGGAGCCAAGGGATCCATCGGCAAAGCCCTTGAGGCCGCCGATGCGCAGGTGATCGCCGCCGAAGGCAGCCGCGATGCCCGCGCCGGCGAGCCGCTGCCAGCGGGACAGCGGCTGGAGGCCGTAGATGCGGACGTTCAGAGTTCCCTCGGTGAGGAGCCTCTGGTAGATACGGAGCACTTCGGGGGAGGCGGAGACATCGGTCACACTTGTCACGCCACGAGAGTTGGCATAGCGCATGGCCGCGCGTACGGCATCCTCGATTTCGCCGGCGGATGGGTCTGGGATGACACGAAACACGGCGTCCATGGCCGTGTCCTTGAGGATGCCAGTGGGATTGCCTGCGGAGTCGCGGACGATGGCTCCACCGGGAGGATCAGTGGACTCGCGAGTAATGCCAGCCAGTTTCAGTGCCAGTGAATTGGCGAGGGCCATGTGCCCATCCAGACGGTTGATGAAGACGGGGGTGTCCGGCGTGGAGGCGTCGATCCATTCTTTTGCAGGGAGTCCGGCGCTGGGGAAATTTTCGTGGTCCCAGTCGCCGCCGGTGATCCAACGTCCTTTTGGAGTTTTGGCGGCAAAGGTTGCGATCCGTTGACGGAATTCGGCTGGGGTGCGGGCATCTCGCAACTGAACGCCGGCCAATCGGGTACCGCCGGTATAGAAGTGTACGTGCGAATCGTGGAAGCCAGGCAGGACGAGCCGGCCGTGCAGGTCGATGACGCGGGTTTTCGCACCAGTGACGGAATCGATCTCCGCGTTGGTTCCAACGGCGATGACACGGCCGTTTTTAACCGCGACAGCCTGGGCCACGGGTTGGCGCGGATTGACGGTCCAGACTTTGCCGTTGCGGAGGACGAGGTCAGCCAAGAGGGTTGCATGTAAGTTCATAGCGAACACCAAGACCGGCAGAAGCCGAGTAGTCATAAGAACATTATGACCATCGATTAGTAATCTTGATCCGTCCCATAAAATCTTTCAAATGCCGGTGGCGTTGCGGCTGGGCCATGATAGAGGTTGTCTGGAGGAGTCATGCTGTTTGACAGCTATCGGACCGAAGGTTTCTACGACGAGATGTTCACGGAGTCGGGTGCGCCTCGCGACGGGTCGAAGTTGCTGGTGGATACGATCTCTTCGCTGAGCAAGCAGGAGTTGGTGCTCCGGCAGACGTCGGCGGAACGGCTGCTGCTTCACATGGGCATCACGTTTAACGTGTACGGAGACTCTGGCGGCAGAGAGCGGATCTTCCCCTTTGATTTGATCCCGCGAATTGTTCCCGCGGAGGAATGGAATCGTCTGGAGAAGGGGTTGAAGCAGCGCATCTATGCGCTGAACCTTTTCATCAATGACGTCTATCACGACCAGAAGATCCTGAAGGACGGGGTGATTCCTCGGGAAGTGATTGACTCTGCGAGGTCTCTGCGACCGCAATGCATTGGACTGAAACCTCCGCATGGTGTGTGGTGCCATGTAACGGGGACGGATCTTGTGCGGGGTGGGGACGGGCAGATCTACGTGCTGGAGGATAACCTGCGGGTGCCGTCCGGTGTGTCGTATGTGCTGGAAAACCGGAACGTGATGAAGAGCACGTTCCCGAACGTGTTCGAAGGGATGGCGGTGCGATCGGTGGACGAATACCCGAGCCGTCTACTGGAGATGCTGGAGTCGCTGGCTCCAGGCAACAGTCACTCGCCAAGAGTGGTGGTATTGACACCGGGGATTTATAATTCGGCCTACTTCGAGCACAGTTTTCTTGCACAGCAGATGGGTGTGCCGTTGGTGGAGGGGCGGGATCTTGTGGTGAGCGGTGGCAACGTTCTGATGCGCACGACGAGAGGCTTCGAACGGGTGGATGTGATCTACCGGCGAATCGACGATGATTTCATGGACCCGAAGGCTTTCCGTCCGGATTCGCTTCTGGGGGTGCCTGGGTTATTGGAGGTTTACAAATCAGGGCGAGTGGCGCTGGCGAATGCGCCGGGCAACGGTGTGGCGGACGATAAGGTGATCTATGCGTATGTACCGGACATGATCCGGTATTACCTGGGGGAAGACGCAATTATCCCGAATGTGCCGACATACCTTTGCTGGCGCGATGCGGACCGGCAGCATGTGTTGGGCAACCTGGACAAGTTGGTGGTGAAAGCGGCGAACGAATCGGGCGGCTATGGGATGCTGGTGGGTCCGCATGCGAGCGCGGCGGAACGGGAGGAATTTGCCGGCAAGATCGAAGCGAATCCGCGAAACTACATTGCGCAGCCGACGTTGGCGCTTTCGCGGGTGCCCACGATCATTGACGGGCATGCGGAAGGACGGCACGTCGATCTACGTCCGTACATTCTCTACGGCAAGGAGATATTTGTGTTGCCGGGGGGATTGACGCGGGTTGCGCTTCGCAGAGGGTCTCTGGTGGTGAACTCGTCACAGGGTGGCGGGAGCAAAGATACATGGGTGCTGGCGGGAGCTGGAGGACGGGCATGATACGGCGTCCTTTGTTGAGCAGGGTGGCCGATTCGGTTTACTGGATGGGGCGTTACATCGAGCGTGCGGAAAACGTCGCGCGGTTTGTGGATGTGAATCTGCACCTGATGCTGGGTGGGGCGGACTCCGATATATCGCAGCAGTGGCAGCCGATTATTGAGACGAGCGGCGACTCGGCGAAATTCGAGAAGCGCTACGGAGAAGCGACGCGCGAAAAGGCTATCGAGTTTCTGACGTTTGATGCGGAGAATCCGAATTCGATTCTTTCGTGCTTGCGCGCCGCGCGCGAGAATGCCCGCACGGTGCGCGATACGATCTCGTCGGAGATGTGGGAGCAGGCGAACAAGATGTACCTGATGATCATGGACGAGGGGGCTCGGGACCGTGCCGCGCATTCGGCCCACGATCTCTTCGCAGCGATCAAGTTGGGGAGCCATTTGTTCCAAGGAATCACGGATTCGACCATGTCGCATAACGAGGCATGGAATTTCATCCGGCTTGGGCGGATGCTGGAGCGCGCCGATAAGACGTCGCGAATGATTGATGTGAAGTACTTCCTGCTGCTACCGAAGGTGGAGGACGTTGGGACATCGATTGATGATGTGCAATGGAGCGCGGTGCTGCGATCCGTCTCGGCGTTCGAGATGTATCGGAAGCGGTTTGGACGGATACAGCCGGACCGGATTGCCGAGTTCCTACTGCTGGATGGGGAGTTTCCTCGGTCCGTACGTCACTGCCTGGTGGAATCCGGCGTTGCATTGCACGCGGTTACAGGAACTCCACTCGGGGGATTCTCAAATCCCGCTGAGCAGCACCTGGGTCAACTGCGGGCGGAACTGAACTATGCTTCGGTTGCGGATATTATTGCAGGCGGGCTACACGAGTTTCTCGACGCGTTGCAGACTAAGCTAAACTTGATCGACGAATGCGTCTATTCGACCTTTTTCGCCATGCGGCCGCTGACAGACGCGGCGACGGCGTAGGGGTTTTGTTCGAGTTGGAAATATGACATATTGCCTCGGCATCCAAGTAGAAGAGGGGCTGATCGCTATTGCCGATACACGCATCCTCACGGGCCACGAAACGCGGATCAGCAAGAAGACATGGGTGCATCACACCGACACACAAGCGATGTTCGTCATGACATCGGGATTGCGCAGTGTGCGCGACAAGGTGGTTGCGAACTTCGAAGAGATTCTTGCGCTGCGTGAGAAGCCGTTTGACCGGCTCTTTCGTGCGGTGGACGTATTCGCGGGAGAGATCCGCAAGGTGGCGAAGGAAGACAAGGCCATGCTGGCGGAATCCGGGCTGCGATTCAACCTGCACGCCATCATTGGCGGGCAGTGCGGCTTCGACCGGACGCACAAGCTGTTTCTGGTGTATCCGGAAGGCAACTGGGTGGAGGTTGCCACGGAAACGCCGTACGAAATTATTGGGAACTCGGGCTACGGCAAGCCCATTCTGGCACGGTCGCTGCATTATCAGGATTCGCTGCAGTATGCCTTCAAGTTGGGTATCCTGTCGTTCGACTCCTCGCGTGTTTGTGCCGCGGACGTCGATTTTCCCATTGATGTGTTGTTATATCCGAAGGGATCATTTCAGGTGATCGAGCACCGCTATCACGAGCCCGATCTAAGGGAGATTTCGAACTGGTGGCAGGACCGGTTGCGGAAATCGGTGAAGGAATTGCCCACGGAGAAGGTGGAGGCGGCGTTTGCGAAGCTGTCCCAAGGCGAACCTCCGTAGAAGGAGTGATCTTTCTTTTTCAAGGCGCAGTGGATGCGGAAG
>CALFYN010000624.1 GCA_937952345.1 uncultured Acidobacteriota bacterium | reverse complement strand
GCCGCAAGCATGGACAAGCAAGGCCTCGGCTGGATGAACAAGTGCGGCAAGGGCAACGCCGGAGACACGGTGACCAGCGGTCTGGAAGGCGCCTGGAGTGCAACGCCGGTGAAGTGGTCCTCGCAGTATCTCGACAACCTGTTCGCTTACGAATGGGAAAAGACCAAGAGCCCGGCGGGAGCGACGCAATGGATTCCCGCGAAGAACCAGGCTTCGAATCTCGTGCCGGATGCACACGATCCGTCCAAGCGTCACGCCCCCATCATGTTCACTACTGATCTGGCGCTGAAATTCGACCCGGCTTACCGCGAAGTGGCCATGCGTTTGTGGAAGAACCCGGAACAGTTCCAGGATGCCTTCGCCCGCGCCTGGTTTAAGCTGACGCATCGCGACATGGGGCCGCGCGCCCGTTACGTCGGTGCCGAAGTTCCCGCGAGTGATCTCATCTGGCAGGATCCGCTGCCGAAGGCGAACTACAAGCCTGTTGACGCAAAGGACATCGCCGCGCTGAAGGCGAAGATTCTCGCATCCGGACTGACGGTGCCCGAACTGGTGCGTACGGCCTGGGCTTCGGCGGCTTCTTTCCGCGGCACCGACATGCGCGGTGGCGCGAACGGCGCACGTCTGCGACTGGCTCCGCAAAAAGATTGGGAAGTGAACAATCCCACCGAACTGGCGAAGGTATTGCCCCGCCTGGAAAGCATCCAGAGCGAGTTCAATGCCAAGGGCGGCGGCAAGAAAGTATCCCTCGCCGATCTGATTGTTCTCGGCGGCAGCGCGGCGATTGAAAAGGCCGCCAAGGATGCGGGCGTTACCGTTCAGGTTCCCTTTACTCCTGGCCGTGTCGATGCAACGCAGGATCAGACCGATGTTGCCTCATTCGACGTGCTCAAGCCCGCGGCCGACGCCTTCCGCAACTATTACGTCAAGGGCCAGATGTTCTCTCCCGCCGAGATGCTGGTGGACAAGGCGCAAATGCTGAAATTGACGATTCCGGAAATGACCGTGCTGGTGGGCGGACTGCGTGTGTTGCACGCCAACGCAGGCGGCGCCGCGCACGGCGTGTTCACGCAACGGCCCGGCGTACTGCACAACGACTTCTTCGTCAATCTGCTCGACATGTCCACCAAGTGGAATCAGTCCACCAAGGACGAGGGCGTTTACGAAGGCGTGGATCGCAAGACCGGAGCAGTCAAGTGGACCGCAACCCCAGTCGACTTGATCTTCGGCTCCAACTCCGAACTGCGCACCGTGGCGGAAGTGTACGCCTCCGCGGACGCCAAGGAAAAGTTCGTACAGGACTTCGCCAAGGCGTGGGCGAAAGTGATGAACCTCGATCGCTTCGATCTTCGCTAAGCCGCCAGTGATCGATGCAAAAAGCCCGCGAGCTGAACAGGCTCGCGGGCTTTTGCATCGTTGCGAGTGATGCCGCTGTGCGGCGGCTAGAACCGAAGGCGGATGCGCAGTTCGATCTGGCGGGGATCGAAGGTCGCCATATTCCACGTACCGAAGCTATCGTTGAGAACCATTCCCGGCTGAATGCCGGCAGCCCGCTGCGCCGCGTTGGGAGTCAACGCAATGCCACCGAGGCCGGCGTTCATATTGGGCCGGAATTGGGTGTTGTTGAACAGATTGGACGCCTCAGCCGAAACCTGCAACGCAACCCGCTCGCGCAAGCTGATCTCACGTTGCACGCTCATGTTGACGTTCCACCGGCCGTTGCCGCGGATGTCGCCATAGCGCGAAGCCGCGGTTCCGAACCAGTAGATGTCGTTGCCGATGTTGCCATTCGGGAACTGCACCACACGGCCACGGAAGGCATCGGAGCTGTACTTCAGGAAGCAGTAGCGGCAGACAGTGATGTTGCGGCCGCTCGGAAGGGTGACGGTGCGCTCGGCGGTGGTCGCGCCAGTGTACCAGCGCTGCAGGTTTTTCGGCACTTCCACCGGTACGCCGTCGATGCGGTCGCCCTGTCCGGTCAGTGATCCGGTGGCGCCGCCGAAGCCCTGCTGCGGTTGACCGGACTGTGCCAGGAAGACGCCGCCGATGTTCCAGCCGCCGGCGATTGCGTTGAGCAGCCCGCTGCGGGATTCCAGCTTCTGGCCCTTGCCGAACGGCAGGCTGTAGACGTAGCTGGCTACCAACCGGTGTGGAATGTCGTTGGGCGAGATGAGGTAGCTGTTGCTGAAATTGCGCCGGTCGATGCTGCCTGTCTGCAGGCCGGCGTTTTCCGCATAGTTATTGTTTTGCGCCTCACTGCCCCAGACTTCGAGCGTGCGCGACCAGGTGTAGTGAATGTTGAACTGCAGGCCGTTGGAGAAATTCTTCTGCAACTGCGCCATCAGCGCGTGGTAGGTGTAGTAGCCGCCCGCCCGGCCAACCAGATTGTTGGGCAGCAACGGGAACGGCAGCGATGCCTCGCGAGCCGGCACGGTCCGGTTGGCGAAGACGCCGTTGAACGGGATCAGGTTGTTGGGGTTGGGCTGGAAGGGGTTGGCCACTTGCAAGGTGGCGGGGTTGGTTCCGTTCGAGGCGATATAGGCAGATCGCCACTGCTGCAGCAGCGCATCGGGAAGATCCTGGTCGCTGTTGAGTGCGAAGCGGCCAAGTTGCAGATCGTAGCCGCGATTGCCCTGGTAGCCAACCGATGCGAGGAAGTTCTGCCCGAGTTTGCGTTCGACGAAGAAGTTCCACTGCAGGATCTTGCCGTTCTGCATGCCATCCACATCAAAGCGCGGCTCGTTGGTTCCGGATCCGTAGTAGCGGGCCGCCTGTTCCGAGCCGATGATGGGGATCAGCGAATTGGCGCGATTGAATGGGACGACCAGCGCGCCGGCGGGATTCGCGCCATAAAGCAACGCATTCGGATCCGTGGTGCGTGGCGCGAAGTTCTGGTTGCCGTAATAGTAGGGTCCGCCGAAGTAGCCGGTGTTGGAGGGCAGATAGGTGACACCGAAACCGGAACGAATAACAAACTCGTCGGTGGCGCGCCATGCGACGCCCACGCGCGGGCCGAAATTATTCCACTGCGTGTTGTAGAGATTGCGGCTGCGGCCGTTAACGCCCGGGAACACGAGGGCGCCTGGCGCACTGAAAGCCGACTCGTTATAGCTGATCGCGCTCATGCGGTTGTAGCGCTCTGTGGCTCCCGGCTGCACGTCATAGCGGAGTCCGAGATTCACAGTCAGCCGGTTGTTGACTCGCCAGTCGCTCTGCTGGTAGAGCGCGAAGTACTTCGCGGAAAGAGCCATCAGGACGGCGTTCTCGCCCGCTTGAATGTCGCCGGCGCCAAGCAGGTAGCTGGCAAGACCGCTGCCGTTGCGCTCGGCTGTGACGGCGTTGATGGTCTGCCCCAGCGGTCCGATTAGCGCGCCCGAGGTGTACGCGTTGCCGGAGCGCAGCCAGAACGAGCCACGCGCATCGGAATAGTTGGACAGGTAGTTGCGGAACTCGGCGCCCCATTTGTGGGTCCAGCGGCCGGAAATATAGGTTGCTGAGCCGTTCAAGTTCCAGTTGGTCTGGCGCTCGATCTTAGCCAGGTAAGCAGTCTGATTGAGCGGGCTGATGCGGCTCCATCCGCCGCCGGCCGAAG
>CALFYN010000623.1 GCA_937952345.1 uncultured Acidobacteriota bacterium | reverse complement strand
TGACGCCGCAGGCGATGGTGGCGATGATCCTGATTTCCACGTTTGCGTTCCAGCCCATACGGAGCTGGATCCAGGAGCAACTGGACCGGTATTTCTTCTACAAAGACCGCTATGATTACCGGCGCACGCTGACCGAATTCGCACGGGAACTGAGTTCGGAGACGGATCCGGAACGGCTGATGAACACGGTGATCGACCGCATCAAGCGGACGCTGGGGATCAAGCACGCGGCGGTGTTCCTGCGCGGGCAAGGGGACAACTTCCGCCTTACGAAGACGACACGGACGCTGGATCAACTGACGCTGGGGCGGCTGGATCTGTCGTTTCTGTCGGCGCAGCCATCGAAGCGGTTCCTGTTCTTTGAGCGGACGCGCTATGCGCTGGATGTGGTCTCGCAGGATCTGGCGGCGACCGTGCGGCATACGATCGCGGATCTGGATTTCACGTATTACTTCCCGTGCACGGTGCGGGGCAAAACGATCGCCTATCTGGGCTTGAGCCGCACGGACCGGGACGACTTTCTGCCGACGGAGGATCTGGATCTGGTGCAGTCGCTGGCGGGGTATCTGGCGATCGCGCTGGAGAACGCGCAACTGTATCAATCGCTGGAGCGCAAGGCCGAGGAGTTCGAGCGGCTGAAGGAGTTCAGCGAGAACATTGTGGAGTCGATCAATGTGGGGATTCTGGCCGCCGATCTGGAGGATCGGGTGGAGAGCTGGAACACGCAATTGGAGCGGCTGACCGGCATCTCCCGGGCGCAGGCAGTGGGGCGCAAGCTATGCGATCTGCTGCCGGACGAACTGTGCCAGCGCCTGGAGCAGGTGCGCGGCGAAGCGGGGGTCCACCATATTCTGAAGTTCCAGTTACGGACCACCACGGCGGTGGCCGCGGCGGCGGCGAATGGCCACAACGGGCATCACGGCAACGGCAACGGGCACGCGCGTCCGGTGCAGGAATCGGTGGTGAATCTGGCGGTGGCGCCGCTGGTTTCGAAGGAATTCGAGCAGATCGGGCGGCTGGTGATTTTCGACGATATCACTGAGCGCAGCGCCTTGGAGAAGCAACTGGTGCAGGCCGACAAGCTGAGCTCGATCGGGTTGCTGGCGGCGGGCGTGGCGCACGAAGTGAATACGCCGCTGGCGGTGATCAGCTCGTACGCGCAGATGCTGGCCAAGCAGGTATCGGGCGACGATACGAAGTCGAAGCTGCTGGAAAAGATCGCCAAGCAGACGTTCCGGGCGAGTGAGATCGTGAATTCGCTGCTGAATTTCTCGCGCACGTCGCCGAGCGAGTATGTGGAAGTAGAACTGAACCGGGTGATTCGGGAGACGGTGAGCCTGATTGAGCACCAGCTCAAGAAAGCCGGCGTGGCGGTGGAAACCGAGTTGGACGACGATCTGGGGACCATCAAGGGCGATGGCGGGAAGATGCAGCAGGTGTTCCTCAATCTGTTCCTGAATGCGCGGGATGCGATGGAAGGCGGCGGACGGCTGAGCGTGCGTTCGTACAGCCAGGAGGGGATGGCGCGGGTGGAGGTGTCGGACACGGGCGCGGGGATCGCCCCGGAGAATCTGGCGCGCATTTACGATCCGTTCTTCACCACCAAGGGTGCGAAGAAAGGCACGGGCCTGGGGCTTGCGGTAACCTATGGGATTGTCAAGGAGCACGCCGGCCATATTGAAGTGGAAAGCCGCCCGCACGGCGGCACGCGGTTCATCCTCGAGTTCCCTCTGGCCCGCAAACCTGTAAATGTCTGATCGCCACAATCATTCCCAACAACCGCAACACCGGGGGCGCATCCTCATTGTCGATGATGAAGCCGATATCCGGGAGAGCCTGGAGACGCTGCTGTCGCTGGAGGGCTACTCGATTGAGGAAGCGCCGAACGCGACGGAAGGGCTGCGCAAGCTGGAGCAATCCAACTACGATCTGGTGCTGCTCGATCTGATGATGCCGGACCGGTCGGGGATGGAAGTGCTGAAGGAAGTGCGCGAGCGAGACACGGAAACGCCGATTTGCATGATCACGGCGTACGGTTCTGTGGAAGTAGCGGTGGAAGCGCTGAAGAACGGGGCGCAGGACTATTTTTCCAAGCCGTGGGACAACGAGAAACTGCTGCTGGAGATCGAACGGCTGATCGCGCGGCGGCGATTGGAGCGCGAGAACACGCAACTCAAGCGGGCGCTGAAGCAGCGCTATTCGTTTCCGAACATTATCGGGAAGAGCGAGAAGATGCTGAAGGTGCTGGATCTGGTGGCGCAGGTGGCGACATCGCGATCGACGACAGTGCTGATCACGGGGGAGACCGGCACGGGCAAGGAGCTGATCGCCAAGGCGATTCATGCGCATTCGGCGCGGGCGGACCATACGTTCGTGGCGGTGAACTCGGGTTCCCTTCCCCCGGACCTGCTGGAATCGACGCTGTTCGGGCACGTGAAGGGCGCGTTCACGGGGGCGATGGCGACGCGGAAGGGCTACTTCGAGGTGGCCAACCGGGGGACGATTTTCTTCGACGAGATCGGGACGATCGGCATCGAGACGCAGGCGAAGTTGCTGCGGGTGATGCAGGAGAAGGAATTCATGCCGCTGGGGTCGGGGGACACGGTGCGGGTGGATGTGCGGATTCTGGCGGCGACCAACGCGGACTTGAAGAAGATGGTGGATGAAGACCGGTTCCGGGCCGATTTGTACTACCGGCTGAACGTGATCAACATCCAGCTTCCGCCGCTGCGGGAGCGGCGCGAGGATATTCCGGCACTGGCGGAACATTTTTTCGATAAATATTGCCAGGAAAATGAAAAATTCGTGGGATCGGACGGAAAATCGCAGTTGCGTTTCGATAATGAAGCGTTGCGGATTCTGATGGATTACACGTGGCCGGGGAATGTGCGGGAGTTGGAGAACGTGGTGGAGCGGGCGGTGGTGCTGGCCACGCAGCCCACAGTCTCGG
>CALFYN010000622.1 GCA_937952345.1 uncultured Acidobacteriota bacterium | reverse complement strand
ACCTCGTTGCAGCCGCCGCGATCGAGGGACTCGCTGCTGGGCGATGCCGACGGGCAGGCCACGCCGATATCCACGGTCTGCGTTCCCAGCACGTTGATCCCCGTCGTGCTCACCTGCTCGGTGCAGTCTTTGGCGTTGTACAGCGTGCAGTTCGGCGGCTGGAACCGCGTGTTGGTGGTGCAACTGTTCCACTCATACCAGCCATCGCGGCACACGTTGCGGCAGGTGCCGTCGTTCTCGCAAATACGTATGTCGTGGCACCATCCATCGAACTGATGGCCGTTCAACTTGCCGCCGAAGTTCGATGTCACCCCCCAATTTCCGAAGGGAGCCGTGTGCAGCGGATCGGGGCACTCGGCCGACACCGGCCCCATCACCCGCCGCTCGCGATTCAACCCCGCCACCGACAGCCGGCATACCTGCCCGAACAGCGGAGCCACACTGATGAGTACTACAGCAACCTGAAGCAACATCCTCTACAGCACGCCATAATAGCGCGCCATCCAATAGGGCAGGATGTAGTCGATGCCTGCTCCTTCGATATTCCCGATGCCGCCCCCATAGAGCAGGAACGGGCTGCGCTGCCAGAGGAAGTCTGTACGCACGCGCTGCGGCACGGGGATGGGCTCGCAAGCGCGGTCTTCTTCCCAACACGACGAGTACGTGCCGCGCCAATCCACCGCCTCATCGCGCCGCGGACGTTGCAGCCACTGCTCCAGCAGCATCCGGGTCTCGGCGTCACGCTGCGCGTTGGCGCCCTGTATCCCGCGGTCGATCATGTTGAAGTGAGCGTTGCCGTGGCTGTCCAGCGTACGGCGCAACAGCCGGTACGCGTCGGTGTACCAGCCCTTGTACGTACGGTTCCCCTCCCAACGCACCAGATGATAGAACGTCAGCGCGTCCAGGTTGAACTTGAAGTAGCTGTTGTGCGGATCGGCGATCTCGGCCACAATCGGAGCCCCCGTCAACCCTCCTTCGAAGAAGCGCTGCCAGCCATACTTCGAGCCATACCGCGAGTTGTTCAGCTTCGCGCCGATCGACAGCAGGCTCAACTTCTGATCGGGACGGAACCAGAACACGGTGCTGGTCTCACCATCGGGCGCCTTGATGGCCCAATCGTCATCGAGCAGCCGGTCAAGCATTCGCGTGATCAGATCCCTCGCCGTGTTGCGCACCCCGGCATCGTCGATCACTTCCCACGCCACGGCGAGCCCGAAGAACGCGCCCACATACTGATCGCGCGACGTGTTGCCCACCCAGTAGCAAGGCCTTCCGAGACACGTGCCCTCGCCGATCTTGTGGTGCGACTCCTCCTGCACGATGCCCGCCGCGAATGGCGAATCCTTAGGCACGATGCAGCGGGCGAGGCTGTTGTTGCCCGTCACATCGAGGAGGTTCTTGATCCCGGTGATCGCGCCCAGCGCATAGCGCAGCGCCTCGGGGTTGCGTGTTACCTGATAGCGGAACGCTTCGGCGGCCAGGTAGTGGCCGGTCCAGATGGCCGAGTCGCCACAGCGCGTATAGCCCGTGACGTTGCCGTTCTGGTCGAGAAACGGATCGAGGATCGTGCCGAAGGGTTGGTGCCTGGCCTGGATGTTGGCCGAGATGGCGAGAGCATCCGCTTCCGCCGCCAGCGCCGGAACCATCATCAACACGAACGAGACTGCAAGTCGGTACACTACTGCTGAACTCCTTATTGTCCCGGACGCGGCTAATTCCAACGTAGCATATACTGGTCTTCTTCCCATGAGAACCCTAGCTGTCACTCTGCTGTTCGTCTCTATCGTGTACGCCCAGCGCGACCGTTCGCACGGGCGTTCCACGGTCATCAGCCAAGGTGGTATCGTGGCCACCAGCCAGGTGCTGGCCTCGCAAGCCGGAGCGCAGATTCTGGCCCAGGGCGGCTCCGCCGTCGATGCCGCCATCGCAGCCAACGCCGTGCTGGGCGTGGTCGAACCCGGCATGGACGGCATCGGCGGCGATCTGTTCGTGCTCTATCGCGAAGCGAAGACCGGCAAGCTGCATGGGCTCAACGGCAGCGGCTGGGCGCCCAAGGGGCTCACCCGCGAGTACCTGCTCAAGAAGGGCCACAAGACGATGCCCGGTGAAGGCATCGACAGTGTCTCCGTGCCGGGCTGCGTCGATGGCTGGGCAAAGATGCATGAGCGCTTCGGCAAGCTGCCCTGGAAGACCCTGTTCAGCGCGGCCATCCACTATGCCGAGCATGGCTTCCCCATTCAGGAGATGGACTCAGCATCGTGGGACTCGCCGCGCATGAAAGGCCGCCCCGAAAGCAAGGCCGTATTCCAACCCGAGGGCCGCGCTCCGCGCATGGGTGAGATCTTCCGCAACCCGGGGCTGGCCAAAGCTCTGAAGCTCATCGCCAACAACGGCCCGCGCGAGTTCTATCAGGGCGAGCTGTCGCTGTCGATCCTCAACACCGTCCGCAAGCAGGGCGGCGTGATGAACGCCGAGGATCTGGCGCAGTTCCAATCCGAGTGGGTGACACCCATCTCCACGGACTATCGCGGCTGGCGTGTGTCGGAGCTGCCGCCCAACGGACAGGGCATCTCGGCGCTCATCATGCTCAACCTGATGGAGCGCTTCCAACCCGGCCCGGCCACCATGGACGCCGCCTGGCTCCACACCAAGATCGAGGCCATGAAGCTCGCCTACTCCGACCTTGGCGCCTATGTGGCCGATCCGAAGTATGCCACCGTACCCGTGGATCCGCTGCTGGCGAAGCCCTATGCCGCGGCGCGCGCCAAGCTCATCGGCAAGCAGGCCAATTGCGACGCTAAGCCGGGACAGCCCATCGCCAGCGACACGACGTATCTCTCGGTGGTGGACAAGGACGGCAACATCGCCAGTTGGATCCAGAGCGTGTCCTCGCTGTGGGGCTCGGGCATCGTGGTGGATGGGATGGGCTTTCATCTGCACAACCGCGCCGCGGGCTTCACCATGGATCCCAAGCATCCCAACGTCGTGGCAGGGCGCAAGCGGCCCTTCCATACGATCATCCCCGGCATGCTGGAGAAGGGCGACATCCACATCGGCTTCGGCATCATGAGCGGCGCCAACCAGCCGCTGGCCCATGCGCAGTTCGTCTCCAACTACGTGGACCATGGGCTGAACCTGCAAGCCGCGCTCGAAGCGCCGCGCTTCACGAAGGGCAACGCCAAGGGCTGCAATGTGACTATCGAGTCGCGAGTGGGCATCGCCGCCATTCAGGGACTCTCCGCGAAGGGACACCTGCTGGACGTGCGCGGCGAGCATTCCACGCGCATGGGACGCGGCAACGCGGTGCTCTTCGATGCCAGGAACAAGGTCACCATGGGCGCCTCCGACTCGCGTGCCGATGGCTCAGCTATCCCCGAGCCACTGCGCTGATTCTCACCCCGACTTGCATTTTGCTCCCCGTTTGAGGCAAGCTAATGGGTTTTCCGCAGTAATCAGGGAGCTATGCGCGTAAGGGTCCTCTATCACGACCACTGTTTCGACGGCGCCGCCTCGGCCGCGTTCTTCAGCCGGTTCTATCGGGACCGCTTCGTACCCGATGCTGAGTTCAGCTATACCGGCATGGCGCACAAGGCGTCGCAGCTCTTCGAAGACAGTCTCTTCGACGGCGATGAGAACGCCATCGTTGACTTCAAGTACTCGCCGCATCCGAACCTGACGTGGTGGTTCGACCATCATCAGAGCGCCTTCCTCAGCCAGGAAGACGCCGACCACTATCAGCGCACCAAGTCTGACAAGAAGCTCTATGACCCGAGCTTCCGGTCGTGCACCAACTTCATCGCCACGGTGGCTCGCGACAAGTGGGGCTATCATGCCGATGATCTGGATGACCTGGTGAAGTGGGCCGAGATCATCGACGGGGCGCAATACTCAAGCGCCGAAGAGGCAGTGGCTCTGGGTGCGCCGGCAATGAAGCTGACGCTGGTCATCGAAGCCGCCAAGGGCAGCGGCATCGTGCAGCGGATCATCCGCTGGATGATGCAGGAGAAGCTGCAAGCGATCATCGACAAGCCGGAGATCCAGGAGCTGTACCGTCCGCTGCATGAGCGCCATCTGCGCTCGGTCGGCATCATCCAGCGCAAGTCGGTCAGCCAGAACGGCGTGGTCTTCTTCGACCTCGTGGGCGAGGAGTTGGACGGCTATAACAAGTTCATCCCCTACCACCTGTTCCCGGACTCACTGTACACGGTGTCGGTGAGCGTATCGACGTTCCGGACCAAGGTGTCGGTGGGATCGAACCCGTGGGCGCCGCGGCCGCTGAAGCACAACCTGGCCACCATCTGCGAGCGCTACGGCGGCGGCGGCCACGCCAAGGTGGGCGCGATCAGCTTCGAGATCAATCAGGTGGAAGAGGCCCGCAAAGCGGCCGCCGAGATCACCGCCGAGTTGCAGACCTAGCGCCGCAGGGCGGCGCTCAATAGCCCATGTTCTTGAGCTTGTCGAGGGTCAGTGTGGACGGGCGCTCGATGCGCTGGAGCAGCTTGTCGACATACTTGGCGAGGATGTCGCATTCGAGGTTGACGCGCTCGCCGGGGCGGCGCGAGCCGAGCGTCGTGTTGCGGAAGGTATGGGGGACGATGGTCACAGAGAGCACGTCGCCTTCGATGGAAGCCACGGTGAGGCTGATGCCGTCGATGGCCACGCTGCCCTTGTAGACGAGGAGCTTCTCGACATCGGGCGGAACGCGGATCTGCAGCCACCAGTTGTCGCCGCCGAGGGCTTCGAGCGAGAGGAACTCGCCGGTCGCATCGACGTGGCCCTGCACGATGTGGCCGCTCAAGCGTCCGCCCGCGGCGAGTGAGCGTTCGAGGTTGACGGGCGAGCCCACACGCAGATCGCCGAGGTTGCTGCGCTTGAGGGTCTCCGGGGCAAGGTCGGCCGAGAAGCTGCCGGGGCGCAGGTCGATGGCCGTGAGGCACACGCCGTTGGTTGCGATGCTGCAGCCTTCGGTGGCGTCTTCAAGCACGGTGCGGCATCCGACGATGAGGCGTGAGCCGGCGGCCTGCGGCACGATGGCCTGCACCGTGCCGAGTTCTTCGATGATTCCTGTAAACATGGGGTGCTACTTCACGAGGTATGATTCCACGGCGAACTCGTCGGGTGGGATCTTGTGCAGGGTCACGTTGTGGAAGAGGATGGCGTCGCTACGGCGCTGGCGGCCGGGGCCTCCGGCGACAGGCAGTGACTTCAGGCCTCCCAGGATCTTCGGGGCGTAGTAGAGGAAGAGGCGGTCGACGACGCCCGATTCGAGCGCCGCCCAGTTGACCATGCTACCCGCTTCGATCATCAGCGACTGATAGCCGCGCTGGCCGAGCCATGCCACAAGGTCGGTCATGTTGGTGCGGCCTCCGGCGCCGTCCAAGGTGACGACCTCGACTCCGGCAGCTTCGAGCGCTTCGCGGCGTTCCGCGCTGGCTGCTGAGGTGGTGACGACCAGCACGTCCTTCTCGCAGGAGGTGACGATCTTCGAGGTCACGGGCAGGCGGAGCTGCGAGTCGAGCACGATGCGCAACAGCGGACGGCTGCGCGGCAGGCCCGTGCGATCGGTAAGCAGGCAATCGTCGGCGAGGGCCGTGCCGATGCCGGTGAGGATCGAATCCGAGGCATGGCGCAGCGTCTGCACGTGGGTGCGCGCGGTGAGGCTGGTGATCCAGCCGTCGTTGTCGTAGGGTGCGGCGATCTTGCCATCGAGCGTCACGGCGGACTTCAGTGTGACGAAGGGCAGCCCGGTCTTCATGAAGTGGATGAAGGCCTCGTTGAGTTTGAGGGTTTCGGCGGCGTGGTGCTCATCGATGACCACTTCGATGCCCGCTTCACGGAGCTTGCGGAAGCCTGCGCCGGAGACCGCGGGGTTCGGGTCTTCGATGGGCGCGACCACTTTGGCGATGCCCGCGGCGATGACGGCATCGGCGCAGGGGCCGGTGCGCCCCTGGTGGGAGCAAGGCTCGAGGGTGACGTAGAGCGTGGCTCCACGGGCCTGTTCGCCGGCCTGTTCGAGGGCCACGATCTCGGCATGCTTCTTGTTGGCGTAGACGTGGAAGCCTTCTCCGAGTATGACGCCGTCGCGTTCGACGACGGCTCCGACAGTGGGGTTGGGGCTGGTCTGTCCGACGCCCAGCCGCGCGAGGTCCAATGCTCTGGCGAGGAAATCCGGCATGTTGATTACTTGGTGGCGAACAGGGATTCAACGAACGCTTCAGGGTCAAAGGGCAGCAGGTCGTCGATCTTCTCGCCCACTCCAATGTAGCGGATGGGCAGGTTGAGCTCACGGACGATGGCGACGACGACTCCACCCTTGGCTGTGCCATCGAGCTTGGTGAGCACGATGCCGGTGACGCCGCTGGTCTGGGTGAAGTTGCGGGCCTGTTCGAGGCCGTTCTGTCCCGTGGTGGCATCGAGGACGAGCAGCACTTCGTGCGGGGCATCGGGGATGACGCGTTTGGCGGTGCGGCTCATCTTCTCGAGTTCGGCCATGAGGTTGGCCTTGTTGTGGAGGCGGCCGGCGGTATCGACGATGACGTAGTCAGTCTTGCGGGCCTTGGCGGCGCTGAGGGCATCGAAGAGCACGGCGCTAGGGTCGGAGCCCTGCTGCTGGCGGATGACCTCGGTGGACGTGCGCTGGCCCCACACTTCGAGTTGCTCGATGGCGGCGGCGCGGAAGGTGTCGGCGGCGCAGAGCAGCACGCTGCGGCCTTCGGCCTTGAAGCGATGGGTGAGCTTGCCGATGGTGGTGGTCTTGCCGGCTCCGTTGACTCCTACGACCATGAGGACGGCGGGCGGTGTCGAGACCGTGGGGATGGGGCGTTCGGCGCCTTCGAGGACTTCGAGGATGCGCTGACGGATAAGGCCCTTCAGTTCGCCCGCGTCGTTGAGCAGCTTGCGGTCCACCTGCTGGCGGATGCCATCGAGGATCTCGGTGGCGGTGCGCACGCCGATGTCGGCGGTGATGAGCGAGTACTCCAGCTCTTCGAGCAGGTCGGCATCGATCTCCTTCTTGCCGTGGATGGTGTCGTCGATCATGGACACGAACCCGGCACGGGTCTTTTCGATGCCTTGCTTCAGTCTCTCGAGGAGATTCGGCTCCTCACCAGGAGAGGAACCAAAAAGGGATTTAAACATGGTGGTTTGGGGCGAACTTTGATTGTAGCTTCGATTGGGGCCGCTGGTACAATTGAAACGCCATACGAGATGCAGCAGATCGGGCGTTACAAGGTGGTCAAGGAGATCGGTCGCGGCGCGATGGGCGTCGTGTATCTGGCCGAAGACCCGGCGATCGGGCGCACGGTGGCGATCAAGACGATCCGGCTGAGCGATGCGCCAAGCGATGAAGAGCGCAAGTTCCTGCGGGACCGGCTGTTCCGGGAAGCGCGTTCGGCGGGCATCCTGTCGCACCCGGGCATCGTGACCATCTACGACATCTACGAAGAGAACAACGTCTGCTACGTGTTCATGGAGTACGTGGACGGGCCGACGCTGGAGAAGCTGATGCACGGCGCCGAGCCGGTGGACGGCAAGCTGGTGCTGCATGTGCTGGAGGAGACGGCGGCGGCGCTCGACTATGCGCACTCGAAGGGGATCGTGCACCGGGACATCAAGCCCGCGAACATCATGATCGCCTCGAGCGGGGCGGTGAAGATCACGGACTTCGGGGTGGCCAAGTTCACCTCGCAGCAGGCGACGAACACGGGCGTGCTGCTGGGGACGCCGAGCTACATGTCGCCGGAGCAAATCTCGGACCTGAAGATCAGCGGGCGGTCGGACCAGTTCTCACTGGCGGTGATCGCCTATCAACTGCTGGCGGGGGACCGGCCGTTTTCAGGGGAGACGCTGCCGGGGCTGATGTTCAAGATCGTGAACGAGGAGCCTGCGCCGCTGCAGCGGCTGAACGCATCGCTGGGCGCGGGTGTAGACGTGGTGATGCGGAAGGCGCTGTCCAAGGATCCGGCCGAGCGCTACGGGAGCTGCCAGTTATTCGTGAAGGCGCTGCGCGGGGCCTGCGAGGCGAAGCCGAACTGGAAGCCGATGGCGGCGGGGCGCTTCAGCAGCGAGGAGACGGTGGCGGAGCCCGCGGCGGCCGCGGTGGGTCCGGCGGCGCTTCCGAAGCGGACACCCGCGGAGGTGGAGGTGGACGAGCCGGAGCCACGGCGAGAGCGCAACTGGTGGCCGATCGTGCTGGTAGGGCTGGTGCTGGTGTTCGGGATCTGGGGCTTGAGCCGGCTGATGCTGGAGAAGTGGGTGCGGGAACCGGAGGCCAAGCGCAAGGCAGCGATCGCCGCGGCGGCGCTGGAGGAGGCCACCAAGAAGGCGGAGGATACGCGTCCTTCGGCGATGGGGCCGACGCCGCCTCCGCAGCCGGTGGAGCCGACACCTGTGCCTACGCCGGTGCCGACACCGGTTCCGACACCTGTACCTCCGCCACCGAAGCGGGAGCGCGTGGAGCGGGCGAGGCCCACGCCGACCCCAACGCCGCCTCCAGCCAAGGAGGCCGAGGTTCGCGTGGTGACGAATCCTCCGGGGGCGAAGGTGATGTTCGACCGGCAGCCGAAGCTGATGTGCACGACGCCGTGCACCATGACACTTGCGGCGGGGCGGCACACGCTGGTGACGATGCTGGACGGGTATCGAAGCCAGAGCCGGATACTGCTGGTGCCGGAGGAGACATCGGTGGCGATGTCGCTCGATCGAGCGCTGGGGACGCTGCGAGTGGTGACGACGCCACCGGGTGCGACGGTGGTGATTGACGGGGCGGAGCGAGCGGAGAAGACACCAACATCGATCACGCTGGCTGCGGGGCGGCACAAGCTGGAGGTACTGCGGCAGGGCTTCGCCAAGCAGGAGCAGGAGATCACGATCAAGGACCGGGTGACGACGTTGATCGAGTTCTCCTGGCAGTAGGGACACTGCTCCTGTCCTCAAGAATTGGTATTCAGTTTTCAAAGATCAACCGCGGCTGTGGGAGATGTGCGAGGCGGAATTATCGCCTGATGGGGGGGTGTTGCGGGCTGAGATTGGGTTCGTTTTGCAGAGTGGGTTCGCTGTCTTCGAGGTCGTCATCCTCGTCATCGTCGCCACCGTCGTTGTAGCCGTAGAGTTCGCCGGGGGTAGGGGCGAGGATCAGTTGTTCGAGGGCTTTGAGGTGAGCGTCGGAGGCGCGCTTGGCTTCTTCGCGCTTGTCGGTGATGCCGCGCTTCTTGAGATCGAGGAGAACCTTGAGGGCGGAATCGAACTGGCGCTGGAAGTGGCGCTCGTAGCGGAGCAGGAGTTGCAGGGTCTGGCCGGTTTCGGCGAGCTTCTGGAAGGCGTCGACCATGGGCGTATCCGAGGGTTTGGTGGCATCGATGGCGTTGATCTGGGTCTGGCCGGCATAGTAGCGGACACGGCGCAGGCGGAGCTCGGCATCGGCCATTTCGCGGACGTAGCGGCGCTCGGTGGGGGTTGCGGGTTGATGCTCTTCGGTGAAGTCGGCGAGGAGCGCGTCGAACTCGGCCTGGTCTTCGCCAGGGAGGACGGCGAGGTTGGTGAAGAAATTATGCTTGCGCGCGTTTTGGCTGGAACGCTGTTTTCCTTCGGCCGTGACAGGGCCCTGCGAGAGAACGCCATTCCGGCGAGCTGCATCGGCGTGGATAGTAGAGGGATTCATTTGGGTGACTCCTGATCCGGTTATCTCATGGAGGAGATCGGGAATTCGGGGATTTAGGGATGGATTGATTGGAAATAAAGGAAATAGAGTTTTTTATTTTTGTGACCGGTGTCACACGACGTCAGCAAATGTGCGGCGGAGGCGGGCGAACCAGGCGTGGCCGGCGAGGAAGACGGCTATGGCGAGAGCCCAAAGCTTGAGGAGCATGGGCAGGGCGGGAAGTGTGCCTTCGAGGAGGAGGAGACGGTAGCCGCGCACGATTTGGAACATGGGGTTCTGGGCGAGGATGGGGATGAGCGATGGGGGTAGCGAGGTTTCGGGGTAGCAGATCGGCGTGAGGAAGAACCAGAGGGTGAGGATGAAGGTCATCACCTGGGTGAGGTCGCGGAGGTAGACTCCCAGGGCGGCGAGGAACCAGCAGAGTCCGAAGGTGAATAGCAGTTGGGGAACGAAGAGGATAGGGAGGAGGGTGGCGGTCCAGGGGATCGTGCCGCGGATGGCGGCGAGGGCGATGCAGAAGATGGCGGTGGCGAAGAGGCTGGTGATGGCTCCGGCGATGGTGATGTTGATGGGCAGGATGCTGACGGGGAATACCAGTTTCTTGACGAAATTTCGGTGTTCGGGGATGAGGTGGGGGGCTCGGGAGAGGGGTTCGCTGAAGGCGAGCCAGGGGAGCATGCCGGCGAGGAAATAGAGGGCGAAGCCGGTCTTGCTGGGGTCATTGCCGAAGCGGCTTTGGAGCACGACGCCGAAGACGAAGAAGTACGTCGCCATGAGGAGCAGAGGGTGGAGCACGGCCCAGGCGGTGTCGCCAAAGGAGCCTCGGTAGCGGGCGAGGATGTCGCGGCGGGTCATGGAGCCTATGAGGTCGCGGTGACGCCAGAGATCGCTCCAGGGGGCGGTGAGGAACTGGCGGAGTGCGGGGACGAGTCTGGCGCGGCGGAGTTTGGAAAGCGTGGTGCGGCGGGTTTGGCGGATGGCTGGTTCACCGTTGGCGACTTCGGCATCGACGATGAGGAACTCTTCGCCCTGGGTGTACAGCCATCCTGTTTGGGGGTGAATCGGTGAGACGTAGATGCGGTACCGGCCGTCGGTGGCGGGGAGGGAAAGATCGAGGTCGAGTTGGGCGGAGTCGCCGGGAGGGATGTCGCGGGAGAGGGGGATCCATTCGCCTTCGTATAGGAAGATGCCGGTTTGGGGATCGTAGACCTGCCAGCCGATGGCTGTGGCGGCGGCTTGCCAGGTATGGCTGGTGATGTTGGGGATGGTGCAGGCGAGTTGCACGGAATTTTCAACTATACAGCCAGGAGGGGTAGCGCTGCTTCACCGGGCCGGTTTTGCGGCCGACGGCGTAGATGCCGTCTCCGCGGAGATCGGTGGGGAGGAGATAGCGGGCGAGGAGATGCTCGATCCAGTTGTTTTCGGGGCGGGGCAGGTCGCGGAAGGGTCCGGTTTCGAGGAGCGTCATTTCGAAGCCCGCGTCGAGGAAGAGGAGCATGACCTCCTTGGGCGTGTATTCACGGTTGTGGCGGGCTTCATCGCTGGCGGAGGGCTTTAGATATTGGGGGAAGAAGCCGGGGTGATAGCCCTGGAGGATGGCGGAGATGGCTCGCAGGGAGCCGATGTTGGGGGTGGTAAGGACGAGGTGGCCGCCGGGTTTGAGGATGCGGTTCACTTCGCACATGAGGAACATGGGGTCTTCGCTGAGGTGTTCGATCAACTCGCAGCAGAGGACGGTGGAGAAGGATTCATTGGGGTAAGGGAAACGGTCCTTTTCGGCGTTGAAGAGATCGATGTCGCATTCGAACTCCTCGCCGTCGAGGGAGGTGACTCGCTTGTGATCGATTTTGCCTAAGGGGCCGAGATAGCAGCCACGGACATGGCCGTAGCCGAGCTGGGTTTTGAGGGCGGGAGTGATCTGGAGGTAGGCTCCCATCTCGAGGATGCGGTCTTCGGGGGCGCCTTTGGGCGTGATTTCGAGGGTGCGGCGAAGGCGAGTAAGGTGGATGTCGAAGTACTCTTCGGCATCTTCGGCAACAGCCCAGGTGCGGAGATAGGTTTCGGTTTGTTGGGGTGTGGGCTGCGGGGGCTGTGGATTGGGAGCAGGGACTTCGGGGAGAGGCGGTGTGGGCTGGATGGGCGTCCAGGGGGCGCCGGTGTGGATGGCTTCGAGGAAGCGGGCGTAGGAGGCGGCGACGATGGGCCAACTGCACGCGGTGGCGACGTAGTGGCGGGCCTGCGCGCCGAGGGTCTGGGCGATCTCGGGGCGGGAGATGAGGGTGTTGAGGGCTTCGAAGATCTGATCCTCTTCGGAGGCATCGACGGGGATTTTCCAGACGGAGTGGTTGGGGTACTCGGTGAACGATCCGATGTCGGATACGAGCACGGGTTTGCCTGCGCCGAGGGAACGGAGAAGCGTGCCGCTCGATTCGCCGACGGTGGGATAGCGCAGGTTGAGGATGACGTCGCAGGCGGCGATGTAGCCGTCGAAGTCGGCGATGGGGACGAAGCCGAGGACGCGCACATGCTCGTCGAGTTGCATGGAGGCGATGAGGGAGGCGAGGGGGAATTCGGGGTGCGGCTCGCCGACGAGGATCATCTTGGCATTGGGGACGAGGCGGACGAGGCGGCGGAAGGCACGGAGGGATTCGCGGATGCGCTTGTAGGGTTTGAGGAATCCGAAGACGCCGATTAAGGGCGTGGATTCATCGAGGCCGAGGCGGTGGCGGAAGCCCATGCGATCGGCGGATTCGGGGAGCCATGCTCCGTGGGGGATGACGGCGATGGGTTTGGTGAAGCCGGCGGCGCGGACCTGCTGTTCGACGAAGGTGCTGTGGACGATGATGGCGCGGGAGGCTTCGAGGATGCGGCGGAGCATGGGGAGGCCGTCGTAGTCGGGTCCGGCCTCGAGGCCGCGGACGCGTTCGGCGTAGGCGCGGGCGGAGGGGCCGCCGTTGTATTCGGCTTCGGCGACGTAGGCATCCCAGTTGTTGCGGCGGATGGTGAGATCGCAGATGAGGTGGTGGAGATTGGCCTCGTGGAGGACCGCGACGCCGGGGTGTTGGAGGGCGGTTTCGTAGGCGTGGATGTGGTGTTCGTTGTTGCCGATTTGGTAGAGGGGGAGATCGTGTTGCGCGGGGTTGAAGGGGGCGCGTTCGATGATGTCGAGAGTGAGGTGGCGGCGGAGTTCGGGGACGAGGGCGGCGGAGTAATCGGCGATGCCGCTTTTGGTGGGCGGCATGGGGGAAAAGAAGGCCAGGCGCATGGTCAGCGAACCAACTCGAGGGCGAACTCGCCCATCGAAAGAGGGATCTTGACACGGAGCGGCGTGCGGTTTTCATCCTTGCCGATGTAGAGCAGGATGTCGAGCGAGGAGGCGGGGCCTTTGATGGTGGCGACGATCTTGTCGGCGTTCTCGGTGGTGTCGCCGAGGCGGATGCGCTCGGTGCCTTTGTGTTGGAGACGGATGCTGTAGGGGGCGCCGTAGTAGACGTTCTGTTGCGGGGGGATGCGCCGCTTGTGGAGTTCGGAACGGAGGTGGAAGAGGAAGGCGAGCGCATCCTTGGCGCAGGCGCTGGTGGTGAGAGTGGTTTTGCCGCCACCGCCCTGGGTTTCGCGGACGGCGGTGCCGGCGGCCTGGTCGAAGGTGATCTTCTCCTTGGACTGGCGCTTGCCGTGCTGGATGTCGCGTTCGAAGACGAGGGAGCACTGGGCGGGATCGGCAAGGGAGACGAATTTATCGGCGATGGGGAAGCCGGGGAGGGCGGCGTCGAACTGTAGTTCGAAGCTCCAGTTTTGGCCGCTGCGGGCGGCTTTGATGGTACCTTCGCCGAGGCTGAGGCCACTGGGCCAGTTGATGGTGTAGTGGAGGGTTTCGCCGTCGGAGGGGACTCCGCAGTAGAGGGTGGAGGAGAGAAGCAATAAGAATGGAAGAAGTTTCATCGTGCAGCCCGCGCCGGTTTGGCTGCCAGGCTGGGCATGGCATCGAGGCCGGCGACATCGCGGTAGACATTCAAGGTTTGGAGCGCGGCGTGGTCCCAGTGGAAGGCGGCGGCGCGCTGTTGGCCGAGGCGCTCCATGCGGGAGCGGAGTTCGGAATCGAGGAGGGTATCGCGCATGGCGCGGGTCATTTCCTCAGTGGAATCGGGAGCGAAGAATACGCCGGCGCCGTCGGCAACTTCGGGCATGGCGGAGGTGGAGGAGCAGGCGACGGGGGCTCCGCAGGCCATGGCTTCGAGGATGGGGATGCCGAAGCCTTCGTAGAAGGAGGGGAAAACGAAGAGATCGCAGGCGCAGTAGAGGAGGCGGAGGGCGGCATCATCGACCCAGCCGGTGAAGTGGATGCGGCTGGAGAGCGGGGACTTTTCGGCGGCGTGGCGGACGATGGGCGCGGCCCACTTGTTTTGCCCCACGAGAACGAGGTGGTGGGGGAGTTGGGGGTGGTGGCGGATGAGTTCTTCGAAGGCGCGAATGAGCCCGGTTTGGTTTTTGCGGGGCTGGAGGTCGCCGACGTTGAGGACGAAGGGATGGGAAAAGCCGAATTGGGCGCGCACTTTGTCGTGGGCCTGAGAGCGGTTCATGGGGCGGAAGTGGGGCGCCACGGCGTTGTGAATGACGGCGGTTTTGCCGGCAGCTTCGGGGTAGTGGCGCTCAATGGAGCGGCGGGAGAACTCGCTTACAGTGAGAATGCGGGCCGCGGAACGGATGGTGCGGCTAACGGTACGGCGTAGTTGGAAGACGCGAGCGCGGGAGAAGAAGGCGGGGTGTTCGAGGAAGCTGACATCGTGGACGCTGGCGACGACGGGGACGGGGCAGAAGAGGGGGGCGGTGTATTGGACGTGGAGGAGGGCGGGGCGATCGCGGCGCAGGTGGAGGGGGAGATCCCAACCGAGGCGGGTGAAGGGGTTTTCGGAGACGAGGCGGGTGGCGATGCCGGTGGGTATATCGGAGGAGGCTTCGGGCTTGGAGAGGTAGGCGACGAAACGGGCAGGGTCTTCGTATGCGCAGAAGGAGCGCATGAGACTCCGAATATAGACTTCATTCCCCGTTAGGTGCTGCCCTATCGCATGGGCATCGATGGCAAAACGCATGCGCGTCCTTTCAGTATAGACGTTCAGGGGAGGAGGAATTTCTCTCGCACCAAATGGCTCCAGGCGGCTTCCCAAGTGAAGCGCTGCTCATAGATACACCGTCCGGCGGCGCCGAGTTGCGCGGCTTGGGATGGATTGCCGGTGAGATGGGTGATGGAGCGGATGAACTCTTCGGGAGTATCGGCACGGAGGTAATGGGTTCCAGGGGTGGCATCGAGACCTTCGGCTCCCAGGCTGGTGGAAATTACGGGGATAGCGGCGGCCCAGGCTTCGAGGATCTTGACGCGCGTGCCACTGCCGGAGAGTACAGGAACAATTGCGATTTTCGATTGGGCGAGGGCGGGGATGGCGTGGGGGACGGGTCCGGTGAGGTGGACATTGGGGAGGTGCTGCACAATGGGGGCGATGCCGTGGGGGTTTTTGCCGAGGATTCGCCATTGGAGGTTTGGCAAGCGGGCGTGGATCCGGGGCCAGATGTGGCGGGCGAACCAGGCGACGGCCTGCTGGTTGGGGTGGTATTCGAGGTTCCCGGAGAAGACGATGGAATCGGTGGGTTGGGCGATGGGGCGTTGGGCCTGGGGGATGGCGTTGGGGTAGACGAGAGAGCGGTAGCCGTTCATGAGGCCGGCTTCGCGGGCGGATGTGACGAGGACGGCGTCGAAGTGGGGGAGGTGGCGTCTTTCGGCGGTTTGATAGAGATGGGCGAAGCGTTGGTGGCCGAGGCTTTCGGGCCAGGAGGATTGACGGCCGAGGCGGAGGTGCCACTCGGATTCGATGTTGTGGAGATTGAGGTAGAGGCGGCTGGCGTGGGCCTTGAGGATGGCGTGGTAGGGGGCGGACCAGAAGTGTTCGAGGATAGCGGCGTCGTAGCGGCGGTTTTGGAGGAATGCGGCGAGAGTGGGTTCGCAGCCGGAGAAGCGGTCGAGGAGGGGAGGGACTCCGCGGAGGAGGCGGCTGGTATTACGGAGGATGCGGGGGATGGGATGTTTGGAGTGGGCGGGAAGGGGGATGGCGAAGGTGTTGCGGACGAGGCTGGGTGGGATGGAGGCGGCGGGATCGCTGGCTCCATCGACGGCGAAGAGGATGAGGTCGATGTCGGCGTGGGCGGCGGCGTAGTGGAGGAGGGATGCGGTGCGGAGGGCGCCTCCACCATTGAGTGGGTAGGGAGGTTCGGGGGAGAGGAAGAGGATTTGCTGCC
>CALFYN010000621.1 GCA_937952345.1 uncultured Acidobacteriota bacterium | reverse complement strand
AATGAGGAAGCCGCCGCCAACTCATACCAATACAGTGCCAGTGGCCAACGAATCATCTCGAAAGATCCCCCCTATGCTACCCTCACCCATATGCACCGCCCCCTCACCGCTCTCCTCATCACATCCCTCCTCACCGCCCAAACCCCACCACCCAAACCCCTCGTAGGCTTCCCCCCCGCCGAAGCCCGTCAACAACTCGAACTCGAAGCCAAATTCGACGCCGCCCTCAGCCGCCAGAACCTCCAGCAATGGATGAAGCGCATGACCGCCAAGCCCCATCACGTCGGCTCCCCCGGCAGCCGTGAAGTCGCCGAATTCATCGCCGCGCAATTCAAGTCCTGGGGCTACGACACCAAAATCGAAACCGTCTACCCGCTCTTCCCCACCCCCAAAACCCGCCTCCTCGAAATGATCTCCCCCGAGCGCTACACCGCCAAAATCGAAGAGCCCCCCATCGATGGCGACGCCACCAGCACCATCAAACAGGACAACCTCCCCGTCTACAACGCCTACTCCATCGACGGCGACGTCACCGGCGAACTCGTCTACGTCAACTACGGCCTCCCCGACGACTACGAAAAGCTCCGCCAGATGGGCATCGATGTCAAAGGCAAAATCGTCCTCGCCCGCTACTTCGGCTCCTGGCGCGGCATCAAACCCAAGGTCGCCGCCGAAAACGGAGCCATCGGCTGCCTCATCTACTCAGACCCCCGCGACGATGGCTACGGAGCCGGCGACGTCTACCCCAAAGGCGGTTACCGCCCTCAGTTCAGCGCCCAGCGCGGCAGCGTCATGGACATGCCCGTCTACCCCGGTGACCCCCTCACCCCATTCAAAGGAGCCACCGACCCCAACCGCGCCCCCGACCCCAAACAAGCCCCCACCGTCACCAAAATCCCCGTCATGCCCATCTCCTACGGTGACGCCGAACCCCTCCTCCGCGCCCTCGGCGGACCCGTCGCCCCGCAACCCTGGCGCGGCGGCCTCCCCCTCACCTACCACGTAGGCCCCGGACCCACCAAGGTCCACCTCAAGCTCGAATTCGATTGGAAACTCGCCCCCGCCCACAACGTCATCGCCACCATGCGCGGCTCCGAAAAGCCTGACGAATGGATCCTCCGCGGCAATCACCACGACGGCTGGAACTTCGGTGCCACCGATCCCGTCTCCGGCATGGTCGCCCTCATGGAAGAAGCCCGAGCCATCGCCGAGCTCACCAAATCCGGCTGGCGTCCCAAACGCTCCCTCGTCTTCCTCGCCTGGGACGGCGAAGAGCCCGCCCTCCTCGGATCCACCGAGTGGGCCGAAAACCACGCCGCCGAGCTCAAACAGCACGCCGTCGCCTACATCAACACCGACGGCACCTCCCGAGGCTTCGTCTCCATGGCCGGAGCCGCCACCCTCGAATTATTCGCCGCCCAATCCGCCCGCGACGTCATCGATCCCCAAACCCGCGTCTCCGCCATGGAGCGCGCCGAAGCCCGCCGCAAAGCCACCGGCCGCGAAGCCGAATTCCACATCGGCCCCCTCGGCTCCGGTTCCGATTACACCGTCTTCCTCCACCACCTCGGCATCCCGAGCCTCAACATCAGCTTCGGAGGCGAAGATCAATACGGCGTCTATCACTCCAACTACGATTCCTACGACCACTTTGTCAAATTCGTCGATCCCGACTTCCAGTACACCCTCGCCACCTCCAAACTCGGCGGCCGCATGATGCTCCGCCTCGCCGATGCGTCCTCCCTCCCCTTCCGCCTCGATCCCCTCGCCCGCTCCGTCCGCACCTGGACCAACGAAGTCGTCAAACTCGCCGACGACCTCCGCGCATCCACAAAGAAGCAGAACGAACTCATCCGCAGCGGAGCGCTCAAGCTCGCCGCCGACCCGCGCCTCACCTTCGTCGCGCCCGAGCCCAAGGAAGAAGTACCCCACATCAACTTCGCCCCCCTGCTCAACGCCGTAACCAAACTCGAAGCCGTCACCGCCAAAGCCGCCAAAGGCACCGTCGCTGACGATGCCCTCCTGCGCGCCGAACAGTATCTCATCCAGGAAGACGGACTCCCCCGCCGCCCCTGGTTCCGCCACGTCCTCCACGCCCCCGGCTTCTACACCGGCTACGGCGTGAAAACCCTCCCCGGCGTCCGCGAAGCCATCGAACAGCGCAATTGGGCCGAAGCCGAAACCCAGATTGTCCGCCTCGCCCAAACCCTCGACAGCTACTCCGCCTTCATCGAGGGCGCCATCCGTTAGCGAAGGGTCCACGAAATAACCGGGCAATCAAAATCGTGCCGCTGAGCCATCGGTGTGAATCTGTGTGCATCTGTGGCCAACAATATTCTTGAGTGATTTCGTGCCGCGTGCCATTTCCGCCGCTCCTCCAAATGCTGCTTCCGCCCGGCCTACACCAGCGCTCTCACAGGCCTTCGACATTTATTTCTCCATAAATGACAACGAATTACGGAAAACTCGAACCAGTTTCTAATCCCCCGCCTGCTACCCTCGAAGCAGCAAAGGAGTCCGACAATGTCCACCCACGCACAAGTCAACGCAAACCGCGCCAACGCCCAGCGTT
>CALFYN010000620.1 GCA_937952345.1 uncultured Acidobacteriota bacterium | reverse complement strand
AGAACACATCGCTACCCGTCAACAGCAGTTGCTGCATGGTCAGCACAACGCTCGGAGGCCCGGATGCCCTGGGCACAATCCCCGCGCGCGGATGCACCCAGCACATCTTTCCGTCATAACCCGACCGCACCTTTTCGAGTTTGATTTCGAAATCCTGCGCCGGCACGGGCGCAAACAAGAACAGCAAGAAATGTATCATTACAACCTCGGTACCGGAGGCTTCACCGCTTTCCACGGAAACACACCCTGCCGCTTCATCTTCCGCCGGAACACCTTATCTCCCGCCGTCACATACAACGTATCCAGCCCCGACCCGGCGAACACCGCATTCGACGGATTCGCCCCACCCGGCTTCAGCAACACCGCCGAAGTCCGCCCCGCCGGATCCGAAATCTGCACGCCCATATTCGTCGCCACATACAGAAAACCTTCGGTGTCCACCGTGAACCCGTCCGCCCCGGACCACGTCTGCCCGTTGTTCAGTTCATCCGGCACTTCCAACCGGTGGAACGGCAACCCGTACGCCAGCGATCCATCCCCCTGCACCTGAAACGACCATACCCATCGTGTCCGCGAATCGGCCACCAGCAGCAGCGCGTGATCCGGCGACAACCGCACTCCATTCGGCCGCGTAATCCCTTCATGCGCCACGCGCCGCTGTCCCTTCGCATCCACAAACCAGACCTTCTGCGCCGCCGGCTCCGTGAAGTAAATCTCCCCCTTCGCATTCACCGCCAGGTCGTTCGATTCCACCCCATCGGTAACCACGGTTTCCTTCCCGCCGGCATCATACGCCACAATCCGTTTCCGTCCATTTTGGCAGGCGTACAGCCGTCCATCGGGCCCGAACATCAATCCATTCGCCGCGCCAGTATCCTCCTTGAACACACTCACCTTCCCGGAAGCGTGCTCCACCTTGTGGATCCTGTTATTCGGAATATCGGAAAAATACACATCCCCATTCGCATCCACTGCCGGGCCTTCCGTGAACTTGTGCCCCTGGCTCACCTGCTCCCACTCCACCGTCTGATCCACATATCGCGACGCAAACGATTTGACCGGCTTCGCAATCGGCTTCGTCCAATCACGCCATACCCACCGCAATGCCTCCGGCATCAGCGGACCGCCATGCTTCGAATTATGCGCCTCAGTCCCTTGCACCAGCCTCGCATCGTAACCCGCCCCTTCGAGCGCCGCGATCATATCCCAATTACTCTGAATATTCTGATCGCCCAATCCGTCCTGCAAGAAGATGCGCAGAGGCTTGCCTTCGAACTTCCGCACTTGCGACGGCAGCACCAGTGCCCCGCGCTGATGCGTGAACCCGGCGATAAAGCTCATCACCCGGCGGAACCCGTCCGGCCGGTGCCACGCCGCCGTGAACGAGCAATTCCCGCCCGACGAACTCCCGGAGATCGCCCGTAAATTCGGATCGCTCGTCAGGTTGTAGCTCTTCCCCACCTCCGGCAGCATTTCCTCCAACAGGAACCGCGCGTACCGGTCATTCACCGCATCGTACTCATGACTGCGGTGATACCGCGCCTGCTGCCCTTCGTTGATCGCCGGCACCGTGCCCGGAGCAACCAGCACCGCAATCGTCACCGGCATATCACCCTTATGAATCAGGTTGTCAAACACAATCGGCACACGGAAAGCCCCAGCCTCGTTGACGAACGAAGCCCCATCCTGGAACGCCATGACCGCCGCCGGCTTCGACTTGTCATACTGCGCCGGCACATACACCCAGTAATCATGCCTGGTTCCGGGATAGATCTTGCTCGCCGTGAACACATGTTTCGTCACGATCCCTTGCGGCACACCGGGATGACGGAACGAGTCCGGCATGTAGACATATTCCTCGCCCGGCGCCAGCGGTGCGAGCACAAGTGGCAGAAACGCCCGTCGATGCATAGCCTATATCATAGTCATTCCCGCGGGCTGGCCAGCGCGGCCGGCCTGATCCTCACCCTCACGCAAATACGCCCCCAGATCCTCCAACCGCTGCAAACACGCATCCGCACCCACTTTGGCTCCCAGTTCCGGGTCCAGCCGGTACGCCTGTCCACCCACCAAAATGCGCGGCCGGCGGTTCCCCAGCTCCCGCACAGCCCGCACCAAGTCCATTACGTTCGGCAGCCCAGCCGCCATCGTCGACGATATCAATAAATACGAAATATCGTTCTGTTCGAGCAGCGGCAGCAACCCTTCATTCGGAGTATTCGCCCCCGTATAGAATACCTTATAACCCTCAATCCGCATATAATCCCGCACCATTTCCGCTCCCACCGTATGACACTCATGCTCCGGCACCACCACCGCAGCCGTCTTTTCCACGCGCCGGTCCACCACAGCGGGAAACGTCGACCGCAGCAAATGCTGGGCAATCCCCGTCGCGATATGTTCCTCCGCCACGCTGACACATCCCTCGCTCCACAACTTCCCCACGGTGCGCAACGCCGGCGCCACCACGCCTTCCCACCAGCGCGGCAACAATTGCACGGATTCGGCCGTCGCCGCCGGAATGGGTGCCCTCGCCTCGTCACCTAACAAGAGCGCCAGCAGGAAATCACGCGCCGCCGCCGGCAACTCCGCCTCCCCAAAAGGATCCGGGGGACCGTGTTCCGACAGAGCTTGGAAACTCTCATGCGCCTCCGCCAACACATCGTACAGCCCCATCAGCGGCTGAGACTCCGCCCACCCGCCCATCTCCTTGCGGAGAACCTGCCGCCATTCTTCCAGTTCCACCCGCAGCCGGTCCA
>CALFYN010000619.1 GCA_937952345.1 uncultured Acidobacteriota bacterium | reverse complement strand
TGCGCGGCAACTACACGTTAACCATCACCGGAAACCTGGGGCTCGGCGAAAAGGTCAAAGTCGAGATCAAGGGGCAGCCGAAGCTGCAAACGTCCGCTCTGCCGTTGGATTAACGGGCGACGGTTACCTTGGGCGTAGCCAGGTAGCCGACGATGTTGTCCTTCTTCACTTCGTTCACCACCAGCTCATAAGGGATGCGCGCCTTCGAAGTGTAGAACTGCAACGGCTCGTTGATCGTCTTGTCCTTCTTCTCGGTCTTCTTGTCATCGGCGTAGACTTCCACGGTGTACCGGTTCTTCTTCACATCGGCCTTCTTCAGCAGCAGCGCGATATCGCCCACCTTCATCGGCCGCTTCGTCTTGGTCAGGTTGAACTCGAAGTAGTTGCGCTCACCCCTGGCGATGAGGGCAGCCAGTTCTTTTCCGTTGGTGGCGATGAGCCCGCTCTGCACGCCCAGATCGCCGCGCACGGATTTGAGCTCGGTGATCGTCTTATCGAGTTCGGACTTGGTGCTGGCTACTTCGCTCTTCACCACGCCCACTTCCGTTCCCACGGCGCCCAGCTTCTCTTTCGTTTCGACCGTGTCTTTCTTGACCTCGCCGATTTCGCTCTTGATGGCGGCGCGATCCGCTTCCGCCTTCTTCTGCGCGCTTTCCAGCCGCTTGTTCAGCTCCAGCACCTTGCCTTCGGCGTCCGTCTTGGCTTGTCCGACGGCCATCGCCGCCTGGCGCCGCGCCGTTTCGAGTTCATCGCGAAGATTCTCCACCGTGCGGCGATTGGTTTGCGCCGTTACAGAAGAAGCTTCACGCAGATTGGCAATCTCGGCCTGCAGCGATTCGCGGTCCTTGGCCATGTCGTTGCGGACGTGATCCAGTTGCAGAAACAGGTAGACGTTGGCGGCCAGCAGCGCCAGTACGGCTCCGAACAGAATCGCGATCTTCACGTTCGATCCCCCAGAGGGGGCGACATATTGATTGGATGGCTCGTTCACGATTTCAGCTCCTGGTTTGAGGGTTGAGAGAGATACTTCTTATCATTCTAACTGACGCACGAAACGATTGTTTCAGGTACCGGCGGCCACCACCCGCCCGGGACGCGCGAACTCGAAGTACTCCTGCTTGGGCACTCCCGGCTCGAAGCAGCGCCGGCAGCGGGCCTCGTACATGCCGGCCGCGCCCACCACGATCAGATCGTCGCTCTCCACCAGCCGCTGATTGTGCTTGGCCGGATTCCCGCAGCGCATGCAGATGGCCAGCGCCTTGGTGATGGACTCGGCCACGCACAGCAGTTCGGGCATCGGCGGGAACGGCCGGCCCATATAGTCCGTATCCAGCCCGGCGATGATCACCTGCTTCCCGCTATCGGCCAGTTGCTGCGCCACCTCCACCAGTTCCGCACCGAAGAAGTTCGATTCATCGACGCCCACCACCTGGGTGCGCCAATCGAGGCGGTCCAGGATCTCCTTGGCCGCCCCCACTACTTCCGCCTTCAGCCGCTGTTCGGCATGCGATACGATCTCATCCACCGAATAGCGGTCATCCATGACGGGCTTGAAGACCTGTACTCTCTTGCGGGCAATCTTGGCCCGGCGCAGGCGGCGAATGAGCTCCTCGCTCTTGCCGGAGAACATGGGCCCGCAGATGACTTCGATCCAACCTAAATTTCCGGAAACGATATCCACTCGGGGCAGTTTAACATAGCAGACATGGATTTCCTCCCCCGGCGCGTGATTCGTGTGGAACGCCTGGACGAAGCGCCGGATGCCGAGGTGGCGCCCAACCTCGCCGACCTGCGGCGGATCAACCGCTGGTTCGGCGGCCATGCCGTGCTGCGGGCCTCTTTGCGCCGTCTGTTCGCGCCCTCCCAGCGGTTCCGCATGCTCGACATCGGCGCGGCATCCGGCGACACCGGCGTGGTCGTCCGGCGCGCTTTCCCGCAGTCGCAAGTCGTATCGCTCGACCGCCTCACGCGCAACCTGCACCTTGCCGCCGAGCCGAAGCTGGTGGCCGATGCCTTTCATCTGCCGTTCGCCGATGCGTCGTTCGATGTGGCCGCCAGCAGCCTGTTCCTGCATCACTTCGAGGATGCCGATGTGGTGCGGCTGCTCGCCGAAATGCGCCGCGTGTCGCGCCGCCATGTGCTGGCGATCGACCTGGAACGGAGCATCCTCGCCCGCGCGTTCCTGCCCGCCACGCGCTGGCTGTTCGGCTGGCAGGAGATTACGTTGCACGATGGGCCGGCGTCCGTGGAAGCGTCCTTCCGCCGCGCCGAACTCCGCTCACTCGCCGAAGCCGCCGGCCTGCGCGAAGTGCGGGTGCGGACTCATGCGCCGTGGTTCCGCCTCTCGCTGGTTGGCAAGCCTTAGCGGTCGCGGTCCGTCACCAGGTCCGTTACCGCCGCCAAAGCCCGCTGATATGGCGATTCGGGAAACTCGCCGATCAACGTGCGCGCCCGTTCCGTGAACTCCTTCGCGCGCTCGCGCACGCGTTCGATGCCGCCGCGACGCTCCACCATCCGATGGATCTTCGAGAACGGAATCTTGTCGTAGTTGCGGTCCACCAGCACGCGCTCCACCATCTGGCGCTCTTCCGATGTCGCCGATTCCAGCGCGTAGATCAAGGGCAGCGTGACTTTGCCTTCGCGCAAATCCCCGCCCACGGGCTTGCCGAGAATGGTCTCCCGCGCCGTGAAATCCAGTACGTCATCCACAAGCTGAAACGCGATGCCCAGGTTCCAGGCAAACTCCCCGAGCTTGTTCTCCGACGCATCATCGGCCCCGGCAATGTGCGAGCCGAGCTTGGCGCAAACCGAAAACAGGCAGGCTGTCTTGCGGTCGATCAACTGCATGTAATCGGCTTCGGAAACGTGGATCTTGCCGATGCGCTCCAGTTGCAGCAACTCGCCCTCCACCATCATCTGCGTGAGGTTGATGAGCATGTCGAGCACATGGAAATTGCGCTCGCGCAACGCGATCTGAAACGCCTGCATGTACAGCCAGTCGCCGGCCAGCACCGACATGTGATTGCCCCACATGGCGTTGGTCGATGGACGCCCGCGCCGCGTCTGCGCTCCGTCGATGACATCATCGTGAATCAGCGTGGCGGCGTGAATCAGCTCAACGATGGCCGCCATGCGAATCGCGGCCGGAGTGACCGGGCCGGACATCCGCGTCGCCAGCAACAGCAGAATGGGCCGGATGCGCTTGCCGCCGGCGTTCTGCAGATATTGGGCAATCGCCGTAACCGTCTCGACGCTGGCCACGGATTCGACATTGAGCTCCGCCTCGACTTTCTTCAAGTCGTCCTTGACGAGATCGAGGATTTCCTTGGCCGTGAGCGATTGCCCCAGTCTGCTTGAAAAGCCCATGTGGAATCTTCCAGTCTAACGTACTTCAGGCCAGTCCCATGAGGGTCCGGAAGTTGTTTGTGGTCTGTTCGGCGACAACTTCCGGCGGCACCCCGCGAATTAAGGCAAGCTTGTCCGCTGTATGTTTCACATAGGCCGGTTCGTTGCGTTTGCCGCGATAGGGCGCCGGAGCCAGGTACGGCGCGTCGGTTTCAATCAGGTAACGGTCCGCCGGCACCTCCCGTGCGGCCTGCTGCAAATCGATGGCTTTGGGGAAGGTGACCACTCCCGCAAAGCTAATGTGGAACCCCAGGGCGAGACTGCGCCGCGCCTCCGCCGGGCCGCCGCTGAAGCAGTGCATGATGCCCGTG
>CALFYN010000618.1 GCA_937952345.1 uncultured Acidobacteriota bacterium | reverse complement strand
GCTGGCGTGTGGATACTTCGAATCGGTGGGATATCAATACAAGCCTTCCGCGGATGGAACGGGATATAGCGCGACGTTCGAAGTGAAGGAAGTGGAGCAGTCGTATCCGGTGAAGTTCGATCGCCTGTCGAAGCCGGAGAAGGAATTGCTGGCGGCGCTGGAAAAATCGGACCCCCTGTTTGGCGAGAAGATTCCGGGCACTGCGCCATTGCTGACGAAGTACGCGAAGGTGCTGGAGGCGGCGGTGGGCGAGAAGGTAGTCGGCAAGGTGATGGCCGATGGTCCGGGGGAGTTACGGGTTGTGTTTCAGCCGGCGAAGTTGCCGCCATCGATCGCCGAGGTGCGTTTTCTGAAGAACACGGTGCTGCCGCAGAACGTGTTGCAGAGGGCGATTTCGGGGTCGGCGGTGGGCGCAGTGTGGGAAGAGAAGCGCTTTCGCCAGATTCTGGATGCGAGCATACGGCCGCTGTATGAGGCTCGGGGGAGGCTGCGGATCGCGTTTCCGAAGGTGACAGCGGAACCGGTGCAGGATGTGGATGGATTGCGCGTGAGCGTGGAAGTGGAAGAAGGCGAGACGTACACGTTGGGTGAGGTGACGGTGGATGCGCAGGATGCCGATGAGCGTTCCCTGCTGCGCGCGGGCAACTTGAAAAAGGGCGACTTGGCGAACTTCGACGACATCAAGGAAGGCGTCGAACGGATGCGTTCGCTGGTGCGGCGCAGCGGGTACCTGCAGGCGAAGGCGGATGTGGAGCGCGCGCTCGACGATGAGAAGAAGGTGGTGAATCTCACGGTGCGCATCGAGCACGGGCCGCAGTATACGTTCCGAAAACTGAACATTGTCGGGCTGGACATTCTCACTGAGCCGGCGATTCGAAAAATGTGGGGCATGAAGGAAGGACAGCCGTTCAACCCTGATTATCCGGAGTCGTTCCTGAACCGCATCCGTGAGGAGATGGTGCTGGATAATTTGGGGAAGACGAAGTCTGAAGTAAAGATGGATGAGAAGGCGCTGACGGCGGAAGTGACGTTGTACTTCAGCGGGCTGCCGCCTCCCCCGAAGAAGAAATTTCCCTAATGGCAATACAAAAGACGATTTCCCCCGTGGACGGCCGTGTCTATGTCGAGCGTGAACTGGCGTCCGGATCTGAGATTGAAGCGGCACTGGCGCAGGCTGCATCGGCGCAGAAGCAGTGGCGGGACACGCCGCTGGCCGAGCGGCTGGATGTGTGTTTGCGCTTCGTGGAAGCGATGGAAGCCGATGCCGATGGGATCGGTGAGGAACTGACGTGGCAGATGGGCCGGCCGGTGCGCTATGCGCCGATGGAGATCCGGCGCGGGTTCGCCGAACGGGCGCGGCACATGATCGAGATTGCGCCGCAGACGCTGGCGGATATCGCGGTTGCCGCGAAGCCGGGCTTCACGCGCTTCGTGCGGCGGGAACCGGTGGGCGTGGTGTTTACGATTGCGCCGTGGAATTATCCGTACCTGACGGCGGTGAATTCGGTGGTTCCGGCGATTGTGGCGGGCAATGCCGTGGTGCTGAAGCATTCGGCGCAAACGCCGTTGTGCGCGGAGCGATTCGCGGAGGCGCTTCACAAAGCGGGATTGCCGGAGGGCGTGTTTCAATTTCTGCATTTGAGCCACGCGGATGTGGATCGGGTGATCGGCGATGCGCGGGTGGCGTTCGTCGCATTCACGGGATCGGTGGCCGGCGGGCATGCCGTGCAGCGGGCGGCCAGCGAACGGTTCGTTGGCACCGCGCTCGAATTGGGCGGGAAGGATCCGGCGTATGTGCGTGCCGATGCGAATATGGCGCATGCGGTGGAGAATCTGGTGGACGGGGCGATGTTCAACTCGGGGCAATCGTGCTGCGGAATTGAACGGATCTACGTGCACCGTTCGGTGTTCGATGAGTTTGTGGATCGCGCGGTGGCGTTGACGAAGGAGTACGTGCTGGGGAATCCGCTGGAACAGACGACGACGCTGGGGCCGATGGTGCGGACGAGTGCCGCCGAGTTCGTGCGCGGGCAAATCGCGGAGGCTGTGTCGATGGGGGCCGTAGCGCATGTCGATGCTTCGTTGTTTGCGGCCTCACGCGAGGGCACGCCGTATCTGGCGCCGCAGATCCTGACGAATGTGGATCACCGGATGCGCGTGATGACGGAGGAGAGCTTCGGGCCGGTTGTGGGGATTATGGCCGTGGATTCGGATGAGCAAGCGATCGCACTGATGAACGATAGCGCGTATGGATTGACGGCGGCGGTGTGGACTTCGGATGAAGAGGCGGCAGTGAAGATTGGGGATCGGATGGAGACGGGGACGTGGTTCATGAACCGGTGCGATTATCTGGATCCGGCGCTGGCGTGGACGGGCGTGAAGGATTCGGGGCGGGGGTGTACGTTGAGTGTGTTGGGGTATGAGCAGTTGACGCGGCCGAAGTCGTTTCATTTGCGGGTAGGGGTGTGAGGACGGCGGCTGTCGATGGGAGGTTAGCGAAACAGGTTCGATAACGCGGCGTCGAGATCCGGGTATTGAAAGCGATATCCACTGCCGCGCGCGGCGGCGCAATGGACGCGCTGGCTGGAGATGAGCATCGAGGCCATTTCGCCGAAGACCAACTTCAAGCCGAACTCCGGCACGGGAATCAGCGTGGGCCGGTGCAGCGCCTTGCCGAGCGATCGCGTGAAGTCCGCGTTGCGAACCGGACTCGGCGCCGTAACGTTCATCGGACCTTTGAGGTGCGGCGTTTCGAGTGCATGGAGGATGAGGCCCACGGCGTCTTCGGCGTGAATCCACGACATCCACTGGCGACCGCTTCCCACTTTTCCTCCCACACCCATACGGAACGGGGTGATCATTTTGGCAAGGGCTCCACCATCGGGGCCGAGCACGATGCCGATGCGGAGCAGTACCGTGCGGATGCCTTGCTGCGCCGCTTGACTGGAGGCCGACTCCCAGGCAACGCAAATTTCAGGGAGAAAGCCTGCGCCCGGGGACGCAGTCTCAGTAAGCAGTTCGTCGCCGCGATCGCCGTAGAAACCGATGGCCGAGGCGGCGATGAAGGATTGCGGCTTGACGGGGAGTTGCGCGATCGCACGCAGCAGGGCTTGGGTGCCATCGACGCGGCTGGTTCGAATGCGCTGCTTGACGGCGGGCGTCCAGCGCTGCGCCACGGGTTCGCCGGCAAGGTGGATGACGGCGCCGGAACCTTCGAGCGCCGCCGTTGGTGGCGCATCGCCGGCGGTTGCGTCCCATGGGGAGAATTGCACAGCGGCGGGCAGGTTGGCGGGACGGCGGCGGCCCAGCAGATGCAGCGTGTGATTGCGCTCCAGCAATCGCGCAATCAGACGGCTTCCGATAAATCCGCTCGCTCCGGTGAGTGTGATCCGCATGGCGCGCTCCTACTGTAGGGTAAACAAATCCTTGCCCGTGCGTTCGAGATACTCGATCTCGCGGATGTAGGCATCGACGGCGGTCTTGCGGCGCATGCCGTCGTAGGACATGTAGCGGACCGAGCCAAAGATGGCGCGCTCCTGCCAGGGACGGTCGTGCAGGCCGAAGCACCAGAGGATGTTGGTATAAGTGTTGGGGTCGCGGCCATCGACGGCATAGCGGTCATGCAGGTAGATCATGATGCGCAGGGCTTCTTCGTGCGTGGCCGCCCATTCGATGATCTTCTTGCCCCAGTACATGCGGTAGTAGCCGTGAATCTTGCCGCGCAGCAGCATCTCTTTCTGTGTGGCGTTCCACAGGGGGTCATGCGTCTGGGCGCTTTCGAATTGCTCCTGGCTATAGCAGGGGGTGCGGCGATCGGCGTCGTGTTTGGCCAGCGTTTGCTGCGCCCACGCCGGCAGTTGGGTGAACGCGCCGGGGGGATCGCTGAAGCGCGCATAGTTGAACGCCAGTTCGCGGCGGACGATCAATTCTTCCAGGAACTCGACGGCGACAAGCTTGTGTTCGGCGGCGTAGGCGTTGGCGGCGAGGGCAACTTCGAGCGCGCTGATGTGGCCGTAGTGGAGATAGGGGCTGAGATCGCTGGTGGCGTGGGCCGCCGGGTCGTTTCGCTCCTGCGCATAGCGGCGGAGACGATCGTTAAGGAATCGCTGGAGCGTACGCTCGGCGGCGATGCGTCCGCCGCGGTAGGTGGTGGAAGGTTTCACGGCGTGGTCGATTTCGCAGGAGGCAACGAGGATCGCGATGTTTTCCGGCGTGACTTGCGTGTGAAATTGCGGCAGAGGATCGGTGTACGGAACGGCGACGCGAATGGGATGTACCGGCTTGAGGTATTGCGGCAGCAGGCGGTGGATCTTGGGACGGATGGTGTAGGCGGCCCACTCGCGCTTCTCCATGAGAGACATGGGTACGATGCAACTGGAATCGACGGCGTGATAGGG
>CALFYN010000617.1 GCA_937952345.1 uncultured Acidobacteriota bacterium | reverse complement strand
CTTCGCCACGCGCACTTCTTCAGGCCTGCGCGGCAAGCCGGGATTGGTGCGGGCCGATCCGGGAATTTGGAGCGGAGCGTCCCAAAACACCTTCCACTTTTCCTGTTCGAGGATTTCCGGCTTGTCGAGGCCCAATTCCTTCAGTGGGGAAAGTTGTTGATTGGAGATGCGCCGCAGTCCGCTCTTCACTTCGAACTCGGGCTGAAGGTCCGCACCGAGCGTGAGCCATTGCGCCCCGGCCCTCCGCGCGGCGAGTTCACGCACCACGGGATGGCCACCCTCAACGGAGAAGACAGCGCGTAGCTTGTCGCCACGCTCGCCTTGCCAGGTAACGCGCACGCCGTCGCCGGAAGCTTCGGCTGTCAGCCCCGGTTGGGGTTTGTATTCAGAGAGCGTGCAAGCTCCATACAAGCTCGCACTCCATAGCAGCAGGAAGGGAATCGTCATGGAATCACCGTAGGTATTGTTTCAGGAATGCAATGGCCTTTTCGAAGGCTTCGCGCACGGTGGGTTGATCGGCAGCCCGGTCGAATCCATGTGGCGCCCCCGGCAGGATCACGAGTTCATGCGGGACCCCGAGACGCTGCAGCACCGCCGCCATTTGCTTCGACTGCTCCACGGGCACATCGGTGTCTGCATCACCGTGCAGTAGCATGGTGGGCGGAAAGTCCCGTCCGGCCAGCTTCTCCGGACAGTACGCATCAAGATCGCGTCCGCCGCCCACCAACTGCGGCCACAGACCCTGCTGGCGTGTGAACAGATAGAACCGGCCGCGCTGATTTGGCGAAGGCGGCTCCGCCACTTCCTGTTTCCCGACACTCGCCCAGGCTTCGTCTTTGGAAACTTCGGGCTGGCGGCGATAGAAGGCATCGGGCTTCGCGTACCAATCGCCGGTGATGTCGCCGTAGCCGTAGTAGCTGATCGCCACTTTCGGCTTGGGTTGAAGCTTCGCGGCGGCCAGCAGCGTCAGGTAACCTCCCGCGGATCCTCCGACAATACCGATGCGATTCGGATCGGCCCCGAAAAGTTTCGGGCCATCACGGCGAATCCAGGCGTGGGCATCGCGCACATCCTCCCAGATCCGCGGCAGTTTCGTCTCGGGAGCGAGGCGATAGTCAATGGAGACGACGTTCCAGCCTTCGGCGAGATACCGGTCGAGATGCTTCTTGCGGCCCTCTTCCAGGTTGCGTCTCGATCCCATGATGAGCGCTCCGCCGTGAATCCAGATCAGCACAGGATGCATACCGCTGCCCTGCGTGCGGTAGACATCGGCCTTGATCTCCAACTGGCCCGCGCGCTTGTAGACATGGGTTTCGGCGCAGAGCGCAACAGCCAGCAGGGCAAACAGAGGAGTCATAGCTTTCTCGATTCCAAGGTTTCGAGCAGGCGTTGCGTGATGCCCGCGATTTCTTCCACGGCCCCGTCAAAGGCGGCCTGATTCGCTTTCGAGGGTTTGCGGAATCCGCTCACCTTGCGCACGAACTGCAGCGCGGCGGCGGAGACATCCTGTTGGGTGGCCGGTGGATCCTGTTTACGAAGCACTTTGATGCTGCGGCACATGCACTCCGCATTATAGTGCTCGCTACGGATCGGGAGTGCCGGGCCGGATCGGCGGCTCTTTCTTCAACGTGGCCTGATGATCCACCAGCACCTGTCCGGCGGGCCAGCGCACCCACAGATTCTCGACAAAGCGCGGGTCGAGTGGATTCTCTTCTTTCGGATCGGTGTGCAGGTCGTACCACAGCGGGAAGCTGTACTGTTTCACCGGCTCTCCGAATCCGCGGTCTACCTGCCGCGTGATCATCTTCCAATTGCGCCACTTCACGCCGCAGATTTCGTTGGCCAGGTAGATGACCAGCGATTCACGATTCGATTGCTCCTTCTTGCCGAGGAAGAAGTCCAGTTGATCGATGCCGTCAAACACCCGGTCGGTGGGTATTTTGCCGCCGGCCAGGCGGGCGAAGGTCGGGAAGAGGTCCATCTCGTGGATGATCTCATTGCTGATCTTCCCCGCGGGCACTTTTCCAGGCCAGCGAATGATGAACGGTGCTCGCAGCGATCCTTCCCAGCCGGTGAAGTAGGTGCCGCGCCAAGGTCCGTTGAAACCGTGGTAGGGCATGGTTGCCTCGCCGCCATTGTCCGAAGTGAAAATGAAGATCGTGTTGTCGCGAATGCCGAGGCGGTCAATTTCATCCAGCAGCCGGCCGGTGTAGGCGTCGATCTGCGCCAGCACGTCGGCGAACTCTCCATTGCGTGTCTTGCCGGCGAACTCCGGTGCAACCAGCAACGGCATGTGCGGCAGCGTGTATGGAAGGTACAGGAAGAACGGCTTTCCGCTCTTCGACTGCTTGCGCATGTAGCTGATGGCGCGATCCGTGATCTCGCCGTCAATAGCTGCGCGAGCCTTCAGATCATACACTTTGACATTCTTCGGTTCCTGGCCGCGCCGCGATTCCATCACCTGTGCGTACTTCACAAACGGATGCGCGCCGTCGCGAAAGCGGGGATTCTCCGGCCAGAACGCATCGTTTGATGAATTCGGGATGCCGTACCATTCTTCGAAGCCGTGGTCCGTGGGGAAGCGGCCTTTCGTTTGGCCCAGATGCCACTTGCCGTACATCGCCGTGGAGTAGCCGGCGTCAAGGAACATCTCCGCCATGGTGTATTCCCACTGCAACAGGCCGTACACCGGGCTATCGAGCGGCACGGAGCCATTCCCGGTGCGTACCGCGTAGCGTCCGGTGAGCAGCGATGCGCGGCTTGGCACGCATTGCGCCTCGACGTTGAAATTGAGCAGCCGCAAGCCTTCCCCTGCCAGCTTGTCGATGCGCGGCGTGGGCGCTCCACGCAGAATGCCGCCGCCGTAGACACCCAGTTCTCCCCAGCCGAGATTATCCATGAGGACCAGAACAACATTGGGTTTTCCAGCCGGTTGCGCGAGAAGGGAGGCGCCGGCAGCGCCACAGAACATTCGACGGGTCATCGGCTAAATCCTCACTGTGGCGAGATAGATGGAGGTTCGTTCTTCGTGCGTTGAGTAATAGCTTACGTGGAGCACACCTTCCTGCAGCACGAGTCCTGCATAGCTGCTATCGCCGCCCGACGGCAGAGTGAGGAACTCGCCGATTCGGGCGCCATCCACATCCAGCCAGCAAAGCGCGGTTCGCACCTTGCCGTCATGCAGGCGCACAGCGGCGATATGCCGGCCATCGGGAAGGGCAATGAAATTCGGACCTCCAATGCGCGTGCCTGTGTCCTTCCAATCCCACTTTGTGTAGGGCGGCTGTGCCCGGCCAACCAGTGCCGTGGCAGCAGAAGCGGGAATGGGTGGCTGCCCCGTGTAGGGATCACGCCGCAGCAGACAGATCGCGTCTCCATTCTTCGCGAAGCGGATTGTCGATTCGCCCGGAGAATGTGCAATACCCAGGTTCTCCACCAGAGGCTCGAACTTCCGCCCATCGGCGCTGCGGTACAGACGGAAGGTACGCAGGGTGCGATTGACATGCGTGGAATAGCCACTGGAATAGGCAAAGCCGTTGTGCCAGGTCACTCGCCACAGCCAGAAATCCGGATCGCCAATGGGGTATGCCTCGCTCCACTGCTTTCCGTCCTTCGAAAACCATGCCATCGACTGATGCCGGTGGGGGGTGGAAGGAATGAGCGCCGCCGCACCGGACAGCATCAACTCCCCTTGCGGGGTGACACACAGTTTGGCATCGCGCAGGTCGCCTCGATCGGAAGCTACCACTGCGGCGGAGGTCCAATCGCGCCCATCCCGCGAAGTCAGAATCCGCATCCGTCCATCCGGGGATGCATGCCCCTTCCCTTCGCGAAAGGCGCAGAACCAACGGTCTCGGAAACGCACCAGATCGGTGAAGGCGTTGTGTGGCGCCTGATCCCAGATCTTGTGTACCGCGAGCAGGCGCGGTTCCGCGCGTAATACAACCGGAGCAATGCCTGCCAGGAGCGTACGTCGGGTTAACATCGTTTGCATTAGATGTTACTGCAAACGGCGATCCTGGCGGGCGCATCCAGGCGAGCGTCAGAGGACGGTCTTGCCCCGCCCCAACAGCAACGAAACAAGGAACACGATCAGAAAGACGAAGAACAGCAGTTTCGCAATCCCCGCGGCAACGCCTGCGATTCCTGAGAAACCGAGGAACGCCGCCACTAATGCAACCAGCAGGAAAAGCAACGAGTAATGTAGCATCCGGCAAGCACCTCCACCCAGGGAGACTGCCGCGGCGGCCAGGTTGTTACGAATGCCTGCGTGCGGCGCCATCCATGCGCTCGGCCCATTCGAGGAAGCGCAGCATCTCGCCGCGATGCTCCCACAGAAAGCGCCAGAATTGTCCCGCGGTGATGGCCTCGGCGTGAAGCCCCCAATAGGTCTCCATGCGCCAGCGCAGATAGGGACTGCGCCACGGCCGCAGCCGGTAGCCTCGCGACGCTTTCCAAAGGTATTCGATCACCGCAGGGATTGAGAGAGCTTCGATCCGGGTTTCGGAGGCGGGGTTGCGTAATAGCCGGTGCGGGTGCGCACGGTCGGTTTACCCGGCGCATTCACCGTCACTTTGATCTGCCGGAATGTGCCGTCGTTGGCGGAATTCGTGGGCGAGTAGGAAATCATGAACTGATTGCGGATCTCGTTGGCCACAGCGAGTGCAATCTTCTCCACTTCCGCCAGTTCCTTGGGGAAAAACGCGATGCCGCCCGAAGCATTGGCCAGCGCCGTCAGCGCGCGTTTGGCCTTTGCCGCCTCGCGGCGCTCTTCTTCGTTCAACAGGCCGATGGCATAAACCAGAACCTCGGCGCGGTGCGCCTTCTCGAGCAGTTTCTCGAGGGTGATCACGCTGGTGTTGTCATTGCCGTCCGTCACCACCAGAAGAACTTTCTTATAACGCTTGCCTTTTTCCCGGACCTCATCCAGAGACATGCTTAACGCGTCGCGCATGGCTGTACCGCCGCGCGCATCGATGCGCGTCAACCCCTCTTCCATCTTCTTGATATCGTTGGTGAAGGGAACGTCGAGGAACGCGTCGTCATTGAAGTTCACGACGAAGACTTCGTCGTTTCGATTCGAGGATTTGACCAGCGCCAGCGCCGCTGCTTCCACTTTCTGCCGTTTGTCGCGCATGCTGCCGCTGTTGTCGATGACCAGTCCCATCGATACCGCGACATCCTCGCGCAGGAACTGCCGGATCTGCTGTTCGGCATTGTTTTCGTATACCTTGAATGATTCCTTCGGAAGTTGCGTCAGCAGGTTCCCGTTCTTATCCACGACGCTGGCATGCAGCACCACAAGCCTGGTGTCCGACGTAAACGTCGGGGCTTCCTGTGCCAGTAGTGCGCCGGCTATGGCGGCCAGCGCCAGAAGTTTACTGAGTAGGGGCATAGTATCCCAATCGCCAGAAGGCGCGCAGTGTGGGGAACCCACGTGGTTGATTCACTTTCACCTTGACCCGCCGGTATTTGCCGTCGCGGGAGAGATTGGTGGGTGCATAACCCAACACGTACTGGTTCCTCAATTCGACTCCGATTTTTGCGGCCACGTCCGGAAGTTCGTTGATATTCTCCACCGGGAAATGACGTCCGCCGGTTTGCTCAGCGATTTCGGTCAAAAGGCCCGGCCCTGACAGTTCCTCGGCCGTGCGCCCGCGTCCGCCGGCAGGCTCGAAAATCCCCATCGCATAAATCTGGACGTCCGCCTCGCGCACGATGTTACGAATTTCGCTTTCGGTGTAGCGGCTGGAATTGTCGCCGCCGTCGGAGAGGATCAAAATCGCCTTGCGCGGGTTTTTCCCTTTCTTCATATGATTGATGGCAAGGTGCACGGCGTCGAGCAACGCGGTGCGCCCCTTGGCCTGCGTGAACGTCAGCCGGTTCTGAACCTCCTCTGTGTTATGCGTAAACGGCACCATCAACTCCGCGCGGTCATTAAACTGGATCAGGAAGAACTCGTCCTCGGGGTTCGCGGTCTTGAAAAACTGTGCTGCGGCCTGCCGCGATTTGTGCAGTTTGCTACCCATTGAGCCGCTGGAGTCGAACACCAGCCCTACCGACAAAGGCGCATCTTCACTGGAAAACTGGGCAATCGTCTGCTCATTGTTGTCTTCCCATAGCCGGAAGAAGTCTTTGTCAAGCCCCGTGACGAACCGGTTCATCGGATCGGTCACCGTAACATTGATCAACACCAGGGTGCTGTCGACACGGATGTTCGAAGGACCACGCGATTCGGTGGGATCCGCCGCGCCGGGCCTCGCGCGCGGTTCGATGGACACACGGGCAGGAGCCTGATTCGATTGTGGCTCCTTTGCGCCCTTTTTGTCGGCAGCCACTGCAGCCGCTACCCAGACGGCGGCGCACAGGAGAATTGCATACCTCCAGGACTTCATGGACCGTCCCTCCATCAAACTAGCCAAAGTATAACATGGGGCGATTTCCGCACCCGCATAGCTCCCATGCCTTGTTAGACGCGCCGCGGAACAATTCGGCGAAGAAAAAAACAACTCCCCTGCAACTCTTTCGTTCCCTGTTGCGTCCCTCACTGTCATAGAAACGCAGAAAGGGGCCTGATCCTGCCGGAAGCATCCGGCATCTCCCGGTTCAGGTATAGAATAACCGAATGACTCAGGGGAGTGACCCGCGAGATCTGTCTCGCCGCCGATTCCATCTCGGCGTGATTTATAGTTTGATGGGTACCATCGGAGCGGCATTAGGCATTCCCGCCGCCTTTTACCTTCTTTTTCCTCCAAAGTCGCGTAAGGCCGAGGAATGGGTTGAAGTTACGGACATCGCCGCGCTGCCGCAGGGCGTTCCGGAAGAGATCATCTTTCGCAAGAACCGTGTCGATGGATGGAAGATCTCGAGTGAGAAGACCTCGGCATGGGTCATCAAGAAGTCTGCCGGCGAAGTGATTGCTTTTTCACCGCAGTGCACGCACCTGGGATGCGCATTCCGTTACGAGGAGCAGAAGAAGACCTTCCTCTGCCCCTGCCACACGTCCAACTTCGACATGGAGGGGAAGGTGCTCGACGGGCCTGCGCCTCGGCCGCTCGACCGCTATCAGGTCAAAGTTGACGGCAACAAGCTGTTGCTCGGCCCCATCCAACAGTCCCCGGAGGCGTAAGCGATGAAACGCAAATTACTCGATTGGGTGGAAGAGCGCACCGGCATTGAAACCATTGTCAAGAATTTTCTCTATGAGGAGATCCCCGCCTCCGCCGGTTGGCACCAGGTGCTGGGCAGCGTAGCGCTGTTCTGCTTCATGGTGCAGGCATTTACCGGCGCCCTGCTCGCCTTCAACTATGCCGCCACGCCCGGGGAAGCCTACCTTAGCGTTAAGTACATCATGACCGAACTGACCGGCGGCAGCCTCATTCGGGGCATGCATCACTGGGGCGCCAGCATGATGATCGTAATGGTCGTCCTCCATATGACGCAGGTGTTCCTGTGGGGCGCCTACAAGCGGCCGCGCGAAGCCACCTGGATGGTGGGCTGTGTCCTGCTGCTGGTGACGCTGGCATTCGGACTGACGGGCTATCTGCTCCCCTGGGATAACCGGGCCTACTGGGGAACCGTTGTTACTACGCAGATCTCCGGCCTGGCTCCCGTGGCCGGCCCTTACGTTGTACGGCTGATGGGCGCCGATGGCGGCATCGGAGTTGTTACCTTCGCCCGCTTTTACGCAGCGCACACCCTGCTCTTCCCGCTGGCCATCGTGGCGCTGATCGGCGTGCACATCTACCTGGTGCGCAAGCACGGTGTCGCACCGGCAGCCGGCGACAACCTCCCCAAGAAGAAGTTCTACCCGGAGCAGGTCTTTAAAGACACCGTGGCTGCTTTCATTGCCTTCGCGATCCTGTTCACTATGGCGGTCGTGCTGAAAGCTCCGCTCGACCGTCTCGCCGACCCAACCGACACCACTTACACGCCGCGCCCGGACTGGTACTTCCTATTCCTCTTCCAAACCCTGAAGTTCTTCGAGGGCAAAATGGAAGTCATCGGTGCGGTGGTGTTGCCGAATCTGGCCATTGTCGGATTGTTTCTTGTGCCCTTTATTGACCGCGCCAAGGTTGTGAGGGTGACGCAACGAAAGGGCGCAATGGCCGTCGCCGCCGTTGCCTTCGTGGGTTGGTCCGCCTTGACTGCGGCCGCTATCGCCACAACGCCATCCACGCCGGAAGTGGCGGAAGGCGAAGCTGCCCAGTGGGCGCAGTTATCGCCAGTGGAACTGGCCGGACTTGGTTATTACCGCAAGGAGAACTGCTCTGTCTGCCATACCCTGGGCGAGCCTGGCACGAAAGCAGGTCCCGATCTCACCAGTTCCTCCATTCACCGCGACGCCAAATGGATGATCGCGCACTTCAAGAATCCCGAGCAGATGGTTCCCGGTTCCACAATGCCGGCCATCAATCTGCCCGATGCGCAACTCAACGCTCTGGCGGCGTTCCTGATCAAACTGAATACCAGTAACGCAAAGGATCTCCGCGATGCTCCCATGGCTGCCGTGGAAGGCGCCATGGTTTACCACCAGCATCGTTGCGCGGCTTGTCACCAGTTGAACGGGTCAGGAGTGAAACTCGGCCCTGGCCTGAACGGCCTGTCCCGCCGCCGTGAGCGTTCCTGGGTGGAGGGGCATTTCGCCGATCCGCAGAAGTTCTCTCCGGGTTCGACCATGCCCCCCTACCGGTTGCCGGCACGAGATCTGGAGCGGCTTACCAGTTATCTAATGCTGTATTAGCAAGATTTGCGAAGATCCACCTAAAAGTGGATCTTCGCTCCAAGCTGGATCTTGCGGCTGCCGCTGATCACGGTATCGCGGATTCGTCCGAACAGGGTGCTGCTCGCCGTGGCCGTCGGGAATCCGAACGTTGGCGTGTTCGTCAGATTCGTCATATCCGCGCGCAACTCCAGTTTCACGCGTTCCGTGATGTCCGTGCGCTTCATGATGTTCGCATCCAGACTGAACGAACCCGGTCCACGGAAGAAATTGCGTCCCGTATTGCCGAACTCGCCCGGACCAGGAGTGGAAAACTTCCCGATGGTGGCCTGGTCGAAATACCAGATGAAGCTTCCCGGGCCGCTGAACACTCCGCCATCCTTCCGGGTGCATCCGTTGCAATTCGCTGTACTCTGCACTACCTGGCTTACGGTATTGAAGCCCGAGTAGACCGTGAACGGACGTCCTCCCACGATCGTCGTGAAGCCACCCACCTGCCATCCCCCGAATAGGCGCTGCGCCAGCGGGCCTGCTCCATTCGCAAATTGCTTCCCACGTCCAAACGGCAGTTCATAGATGAAGTAGGACTGCACGGCGTGTGTCCGGTCAAAGTCCGAAAGCCCGTAGTTCAACTTGCGGTTGCTTACGTCGAACGGCGTTGAGGAAGCGGACTGGGCATTGGCTGTGCCCACCACCGTAAAGGCTGGGTCGAAAGAGCGAGTGTCCAGCGATTTCGCCAGTGTATAGCTCACCTGTACGCTGAACCCGTTGTGATAGCGGCGCTCTACCTGCAACTCCAAAGCGTGATACGTGGAGAAATCGTTGGAGTCGATGACGTTCGCCGCTCCTGTGAACTGCGGATAGGGTACGAAGAAGAACGCTCCCAAACCCGCAAGATCGCTCAGTGAGCGTCCACCTTGAATTCGCCGCGCCGCGTCGTTGGCAATCGAGGCAACGGCATTGTTGCGCAGTTCCGGAGCAAACAGGCGGCGAATCATCTCCGAGCCGGTTTCCGTGGCCCGCCGCCGCGTATCCGGCTGATACAGCCGGTTGAACAGCGGGGAGTCTCCGCCCGCCTGCACCTGGCGGAATCCATCCAGATATCCGTTGCGGAAAATATCGGCCTGATTGGCGTTGTACGCGCCGAACAGATGATATGCCCGCCGTCCTATGTAGTTCACCTCCAGCACTGTGCGCGGGGCGATTTCCTGTTGAATACTGAATCCCCATTGATGTGTTGTCGGAGTCTTGAAGTTCGGGTCCACGACGGTGATGTTGTTCAGCGAAAACGCCGGCGGTTGCGCAAAGTCGCTTGGCTTCACAGTCGGCGGACCGAGCACCGGCAGATTCGCCAGCCGTCCTCCGTTCTGTCCGAACTCCTGATTGACCACGCCTTGCACCTGCCCCGGCAAGTTCTGGAAAACCGAACTGGACAGGACGAACGTGTTGATGCGGTCATAGGCGACTCGGTAGTTCCCGCGAATCGAGGTCTTCCCCTTGGAAAACGGATCCCAGGCAAAGCCGATCGAGGGGCCCAGGTTATGCCGCGAAGGATGCAGATTCCCCGCTTCCCAGCGGAGCGTCGTGCTGGGCGCGCCACCCGCCACCACTGCCTGGTTCGGCCGCCGGATTCGCCCATCCGGATCGCTGCCCGGCGACAGCTTCGATTCCAGCCGCAAGCCCAGGTCGATCGTCAGATTGCGGCGTACCTTCCATGTGTCCTGGAAGTAGAAATCGTACTCGGGGAAAATCGCGTTGAAATTGTACAGCCCAGCCACGAACTGATCCCCTTGCGATGGGAATCCGCGGTAAGTGCTGCCCACGCGTCCCAACAGGAAGTTGATGTGCGATTCCAGCGTCGCCCGGTCGAACTGCTGATTGATGTCGGTGGGCAGTCCGAACCGCGTTGCATCCACCGTGTTGATCGTTCGCGAGAAATCCACCCCCTGTGTGGCGTTGAAGCCGCCAATGGAGCCGCGCGTGTCGGTATGCCGCTGGAAGCGCAGATTTGTTCCAAACTTGAAGGCGTGCGCCCCGCGGAAGTGTGCCGCATTATCCACAATCTGCCAGGTCGTAATGGCGCGGGCATTGCCGAAGTCGAAGGTCTCCGGCAGTGTGACCGGGCTGCCTGCCAGTGTCACCTTTCCAAGATCCGAGAATGGAATGGCGAAGTCGAACGCGAAATAATTCTTTCCCACCACCAGTTCGTTCGTCCACCGCGGCGATGGATTCGTCCGCCAGTTGAAGGCGAGGTTCTGCGGATCACGCTTCGTGTCCACTACACATTCGCCGCCCGGGAAAAACGGCTGTCCGCCGTTGGCGCGGTCGCAAGTGGTATCCTGCCGGCCCCACGCGGCGCGCGCGTAGACTGTGTTCTTCGCGTTCAGAATGTGATCGAGTTTGATAGTGGCGTCGTATTGCTTCTCTAGCTGCAAGGCGGCGAACTGAAACAGCGCCGTGTTCAGGCCGTCGCCGCCCGTGAAGTTATTGGGCAGTGGCGTGGAGTCGATCAAGGCCTTGATTCTCGCATTCGCGCCCAGCCGCTCCGGATCGGAACTGAAGATATTGTAGGTGCCGATGTTGATCCCGGGAAGCACGTTGCCCGAGGCATCCACCACGGCATTCGCGTTCCCAAAAGCTCCGTTGCGCCCGCCGCGGTTGTACCGGTAAATTCCCTGCCGCGCCGTGGCCGTGTAAACCGTGCGGCTGGCCAGCGCGGACTCGCGCGCCCGCAGTACCTGCAGATTGCCGTAATAGAAGGTACGGTTCTTGAAGATGGGTCCTCCGATGGATCCACCCGGAATCTGCTGCACAAACTGGCGCTTCCCGATATTGTTGATGTTCGATTCCCATTCGTTGGCATTCAGCCGCGGTGTGCGGTAAAACCAGAATCCACTCCCGTGGATCTCATTGGTTCCGGATCGCGTAACCATCGCTACCTGTCCGCCCGAGTTGCGGCCGAACTCCGCCGTGAAGTTGCCAGTCAGAACACGGAATTCACTCAGCGAGTCCGGATTTGTCCGCAGCGGCGAGAAGTTCGAACCGCCCGCGGAAGACTCATTCGTGTCGATGCCGTCGAGCGTGAAGTTCCAGGCGCGGTCTCGGGCCCCATGTACATGGATCCCCCCACCCGTATTGGCGCCGGTGACCACGCCAGGTTGGCGCAGAACCAGATCCAGCGGGTTGCGCCCGCGTGTCCCGACGATCGGCAGATCGCGAATCACTTCGCCCGAAAACAGATTTCCGAAGTTCCCCGATGTGGACGTCTGTACCACTTCCGCAATAGCCGCCACTTCCACGGACTGGGCGAGGTCGCCCACTTCCAGCCGCACATTGATCGTGGCTGGTGTGCCGATGGAGACGGTGTTGCCCTTCGATGTGAACCGCTTGAAGCCGGCGGCCTCCACTGTGATGGTGTAACTGCCCGGCTGCACAGCTTCAAATCCGTAGGTTCCTGCTTCCGACGTAATGGCAGTGAAAGAGACATTCGTCCCTTCGTTCGTGAGGCGTACGGTGGCTCTAGAGACAACTGCGCCGGAGGCATCCTGGACTATACCCAGCGCTTTCGAAGTGGTTCCCTGTGCG
>CALFYN010000616.1 GCA_937952345.1 uncultured Acidobacteriota bacterium | reverse complement strand
CGAGGCCGGCTTTACAAAATTTGACACAATTTCCGATTCTCACCCCGAACCGCCCAAACCGCCCGAACCAGCCGTACAAAACGAACCCAATCCGCCCCAAACGCCCCGCAACGCCCCCTGCCCCTGCGGCAGCGGCGAAAAATTCAAGCGCTGTTGCGGAAAAACGGCCCCGCCGGTGCTCCACCGCGGGGCCGTATGAACACTTCGAACTCGGGGATGGCCGTCTGCCAGCGCTTAAAACAGGATCTTCAGCACCAGCACGGCAATGCGCGGCTGGTTGTCCTGCGCCGGATCCAACTGCCCGAACCGCGAGTCCTGCACGTTATTCGGACGGCTCACCAGTCGCCCGAAGTAGGCGTAGTCGAAGGCGTTCTGGAAATCGGCCCGCAACTGCAGCTTCAGCCGCTCCCGGATCGGGAAGTCCTTGTATGCCGATACCTCCCAGCTCTGCAGGAACGGACTCCGCACATCGGGAAACCGCGTCGGGAAGTCCCGCAGCGTGAACGGAGCCTGCGCCCGGTTCGGGAAGATCGTCGTGTCGAACCACTTGTCGAAAAACGGATTGAACTTGTCACGCCCCGCTTGGCGCGCTCGCTCATCCCGTTCCGCCTTTGTCAACTGCGCGCTCCGGGCCTGCGTCGGCGCAGCGTTCGGAAACTCAATCGGCTGCCCCGACCGGTACACATACTGCACGTTCAGGTTCCATCCGCCCACAATCATGTTCGCCGCCGGATGCACCGAAGACAGGAACCGCTTGCCTTTTCCAAACGGCAGCTCATACGCCACCATGCCCGAAAACGTATGCGGGATGTCGAACTCCGCCAGCCGCTGCTCCAGCCCGGTCTTCGTCAGATCGCCCAGCGTCGTGTCCTGCGAGTTCAGCAGCGACACTCGCTCCAGCATCTTCGACCACGTGTAGGAAACCTGCGCCGCCACCCCGTTTCCGTACCGCCGCGTCGCCTTCGTCTGCAGCGAATGATAGCTTTGCGCACCGATGGGCAGGTTGCTGATGCTCACCTGGCTGAAATGCGGATACGCAAACAGCAACTGCTGCCGCGGCACGTTCGCTCCATTAAAGGCCGAACCTGGCAGCAGCCCGCGCATCGGATTCGGCACCTGCGTGTTGAAGTACGCCTGGCGCTGTTCCACCGGGAGGCTTGTCAGCACGTCCGCCGGGAGGAAATTCAAACCCGCCGCCACCGGCAGCTTCTTCGTCAGGTTGCCCACGTACGACGCATCCACCACCCATTGCCCTGGCACCGCCCGCTGAATGCCGAACGAAAATTGGTGCGAATACGGCAGCGGCCTTTCCAGGAACTGCGCGGCCGCCCCAAGGCCAAGGTTCGTCGCCAGCCCTTGCGAGCTTCCAATCGGCTGCAGCAGCCCGCTCGGAAACAGCGCACGCGGGAAGGGATCAGACAGCGTCACCGCCGGAGTCAGGTTGTTGTCCGTCGACGCGATCAGGTCCGTCCGGCGGCTGAAGCCCGTTGCCGGCCCGGCCGCGTTTTGGCCCAGCATGAACAGGCCGTATCCGCCACGTACCACCCACTTCGGCGTCACCGACCAGGCGATGCCCACGCGAGGCTGGAAGTTGTTCCGGTCGCGGTTGAACGCCAGTCGGTCGGTTCCGCTCGATCCGGCATACAGCAGCCCGCCGCGCAGCGTCAGGCCCTGCACCTGATTGGCAATCGGCGAAGGTTGATCGAACGCGAACCCACGTACCTGCCGGTTATAGCGCTCGTAAATCGGTCCTTCATAGTCCCAGCGCAGCCCCGCGTTGATCGACACATTCCGCCGGATCTTCCAGTCATCCTGCAGGAAGAGCGAATAGTAACGGTTCTGATACGCCGGAAACATGTTCCGGTCCACGAAGCCCGACGTCGGGTTGCCCAGCAGCATCGTCGCGAACACATTGCCCGAAAGCGCATCGGCGCGCTGCGGATCCGCTTGCGTCCAGTTGCGTCCGAACGTGTAGTTGCCCGCCGCCGATGCCGGGCTGATGTTGTTGTTGTTGTACAGCCGCAGTTCCGCGCCGAACTTCAGAGAATGGTTGCCCCGGATCATCTGCATGTTCGGCTGCACGCTGTAGGTGTCCTGCGTCTCGTAGCCGCTCGTCTGCGTCGCGCCCAGCGGACTGAAGTTGTTGCCGCTCAAATTGAAGCGCGGGAACTGCAGGCTCGTGAACTGCGAAACCAGCGACGACGGGAATCCGAGTTCCGTCGGGTTGTACCCGCGGCCGAATTCATTGCCGCTGAATCCTTCGTAGCGGGCCAGTCCGCCGCGCACGTTCAGCACCATCGACGGGCTCAGCGTGTACGTCCAGTCCGCGCCCCAGTTGCGCGAGATGCGCGTCGAAGGATACTCGCCGCTTGGCTCCGCTGCGTTCGTGCCCCATTGCACCCGCGCGAAGTTGTACCAGGGCGTCTCGCCGTAGCGCCCGCTGATCCGGCTCTTATTCGTCAGATTGGCATCGAACTTCCCGATCCACTGGTTGTAGCTGTTGCGCGAGCTGTTCACGAACAGGTAGTTGTTCAGCCCGTCCGCGCTTTCGCTCACTCGGTTCGCCGCCGGGTAAAAACTCGCCGCCTTGGCCGAAATCGCATTGATCCGCGCCCCCGGAATGACGTTGCCCGAAAACGGCGTCCGCACAAAGCTCGTGCCCTGCTGCCGCGTGCTCAACGGATCGTAAATCGTCACCTGCCGCCGCGCGTTGTCCACCAACTGCGAAAAGTCACCCCGCAGTTCGTTCGCCGTTGGCACCGTCCAAAGTTGCGTCTGCGGATTGCGCTCCCGCAGCGCTTCCAGCGACAGCATGAAGAACAGCTTGTTGCGCCCGTCCAGCAGCTTCGGAATATAGATTGGTCCGTCCACCGTGAATCCGAACGTGTTGTTCTTGAACTCCGGCTGCTTCAGCCCCACCGAGTTGCGCGAGTAGCCATTGGCCTGGATGTTGTCGTTCTTGAAGAATTCAAAAAGCTGCCCGTGCAGCGTGTTCGTCCCCGTGCGCAGCGTAACGCTGGTCACCCCGCCGCCGAAACGGCCATACTGCGCATCGTAGGAGTTGGTGAGGATGCTCACTTCCTGGATCGCGTTCAACGCCGGGGCAAACGTCGCGCTGCGGCTGCCGCGTACCGACGAGACGCCGTCAATCAGCGTTTCGTTTTCGCCCGATCGTCCGCCGTTGATCGAGATGCTGTTGATGTTTCCAAACGCATAGAGTTCGAACGAGCCCCAGTAGCGGCTCGTCTTCGTGACCCCTGGCAGAGTGAAAAGCAATTGATAAAGGTTGCGCCCGCTCGCCGGAATATCCTGCACGAACTTCTGTTCGATCGTCGCCGACCGCGATGCCGTTTCCGTCGACAGCAGCGGCACTTCGCCCGTCACCGTAACGCTGTCCGCCACCGCACCCAGTTCCAGGCGAATGTCCAGATTCAGGCGGTCGACCGCCGACAGTGTGATGCCGTCCCGCAGGGCTTTCTTGAAGCCCTCTTTCTCCACGCTCAGCGTGTAGGCCCCGGGAAGCAGGAAGCGTGTCACATAGCGCCCGGCTTCATTGGTGTCACTGTCAACTGTGATCTTTCGCTCGACGCTGGTTACCGTCACCTTGGCCCCCGAGATGGGTGCGCCGCTGGGGTCTGTCACAATTCCGGATATTTGTGCCCTAAATTCCTGTGAATAGAGGGAACATGTGAATAGAATGGGCAATACGCCTGCGATTAACCTCATGCCGCATAGTATCTCAAATTTATTTGTGAGGAGTATGTCAATGGGTCATCGAATAGATGACAGTATTAATACCGATCCGAAACCCCAGCGCGGAGTACCGTTCCGGGTAGCGCGGATCGTCGGCCCACTCCCAAGAGTCGCCGACGTCGTGGTTGAAAGTGATCACCACCACGGCCCGCCCCTTGTCGTCATACAGGGCGCGGAAGTGCGGCACCGAACCATCGTTGCGGTACGTCGTCCCGCGCCGCAAACCCCACTGCCCCGGAATCTGGTATTGCTCCGTGATGTCGTAGACCGTATGCAGCACCTCGTCCTCGGGGTCGATCTCCACGATCGGCTTGTCCGGGAAAACCATTCGCCACGACTCCATGAAGCGCTCCCATTCCTCCGTGCCCCAGAAGTCGTCCATCATCAGGAACCCGCCGCGGTCCAGGAAATCGCGCAACTTCGCGGCGTGTTCCTTCGTCAGCAGCCAGTCGCCCATCTCCCCGGCGAACAGGAACGGATAGTTGTACACATCGTCCTCCCATTCCAGATTGATGGGCTGCTCGACGGAACGCACATGGATGCGCGTCAGCCGCCGCAGGATCTGGGCGAAGTGGCGGTCCCCGCGCGGATAGTCCTGCGTCCAACTGGTGCCCCCTTCGCGCCAGTCGAGCACGCGCCCGTAGCCGCGCGCATAGCGCCCGAACCGCGCCTCCGGATGCTGCGGAAACATCAGCCGCCCGAAGATCCATTCGGTCTTCTCTTGATAGTCCGCCGGCAGCGCCACGTTATCGTACGGCTCCAACGAAGGGTACACGCGGAACGGCCGGCTCTGAAAGGCATAGACCGCGCCCAGCATGGCGAGAGCCAGTCCCAGGGGTCGAGCCAGGTCAGCGGCGTTCATAGAGCCTCCGGCAGAGTTCGCCTCTTGATGGTAACGAACTCAGCTCGGCGGCGGTGGCTTCACGGCCCGCGGCGATGCGGATCCAGCGGCGCGCCGTCTCGCGATCCACCGGATCCTTCGAGCGCGCCTGATAGTCGGGAAAGAAACCCCGTGCGCCGAAGTATTGCATGGCGGCGAAAGCGGGGTCGCTCTGGTCGATATCCTTAAAAAACGTAATCACCTGCTTTTGTTTTAGGAGCTCGCGCTGCAGCAGGCTCGCATCGAGCGCCCGCGGCTGGACATCCCCCGCGATCGCCAGATGCGCGGCCGTACCCGCCGCCTGCCCCAGCGCCATCCATGTCGGTTCCACCCGAACCGTGGAGAACGCCACATGCGTGGTCGATGCCGCCACCGGTACGATCAGCCCGTCCACCGCTTCCGGAACCATGATGCGATAAGGAAGCTGATACGGCCGCGTCAGGTTGTCGAGCATGAAGATGTAGCCCTCGAGTGCCGTGTCGTGGCCTTTCTCCCGCTTGCGGACCGGAAAGCTGTCCACCGGGAATTCCCCCGCCGCGATGCTGTCTTCATGTATCTTCGTGCGGCCCAGCGCCGGCCCTACGATCGTGTCGTTCTCGCTGAGCGTATACAGCCCCCGCAACCGCCGCGCCTCGCGCACATAGAGTTGCCACGGGAAGTGAGCGTTGTCGGTGAACTCGTCTTTCGCCAGGTGATACTGGCGGGCCAGCTTGCGCTGTTCCGAGGGAATGGCCTCGTCGTTCTGCAGGAAGTAGAGCAGCCCGATGGTCAGGTTGCGAATGCGCGCCGTGATCTTCTCGCGCTCTTCCCAACTGGCTTCCGGGTAGCCGTAGTTCTCCTCGGTGAACGGGAACCCCAGCGGCCGCGGATTCATGTTGACGTCCGTCTTGCGGTTCGGAATCTCGGCGATGGACAGCGCGCGGACAACGGTGTTGAACGTTGGGCCGAAGTAACCCACGCCTTCCTTCATCACCTTCGGCGGTCCCATGCGGCCCGACTTCCAGTCGTCGATGTAGCCCTCGTAGTTCTTGCGGTCGTAACCCTGCGGCGGCTGTGTCAGAACGAAGCTGTTGGCCGGGTCCGTCGTCAGGCACAGCCGGAACGTGTAAGCCGTCAGCCGCTTGTCGCCTTCGCCCGTCGTGCCCGCAAGGAACGTCCGTGTCTCGTAGTCCTGATAGACCACGCCGGCGTGCAGTTCGTTGAACTCCGCCCGAGATTCGCGCCCCAGCCGGTAGCGCGCTCCGGCCCCGGCAAACAGGTCGCCTTCATAGGTGCCGTCCACGAACACCTTGCCCCGGAATTCCTCCGGCTGGTTGGTATTGCGGTTCGTGGCGCGGATCGCCGTCACACGATTGCCGGACCGCGTAACTTCGTCCAGCCGGTGACGCAGGAACAACCGGATGTTCTTCGTCTCGCGCACCATGGCGAGCAGCGTTTGCTCCGCCACATGCGGTTCGTAGTAGTAGCCGTCTTTGCTCTTGCGCGCGTTCTCCGAACCGGCGCCGTATTGCTCGATGTAGTGTGCCTTGACGCGCCCGACGAATTCCCGGAACAGGCCGCCGATCGCCTCCTTGGTTTCGATGTCCGACTTGCCCAGCCCGCTCGCGGTCATCCCGCCGATGTGGTTGTGGTATTCGACCAGCGCCACCGATCGGCCCAGCCGCGCCGCCGAGATGGCAGCGGCCACGCCTCCGGGCGTTGCGCCGTAGACCACCACATCAAACGTCTGCGCGGCAGGGAGCCGAAGCGCGAAGGCTGCCAGTGCGAGATAGGGGATGAGCCGCATCGTTTACTTCACATCCCACACAACGGCACGCGAACTGGAAGTGGCCAGGGCGTTCTTCAGATCGTCCACCTGATAGTAGACGGTGACCACTTTGCCTTTGCCCACTTCGACGGAACTCGGATAACCGCAGTCGCCATTCGGTGCGCTGTCAGAGAGCACGATATGTTTCGACTTGTCCCACGTGCGCCCATCGGGGCTGACCATGGCGTGCACGCCGCGGGGCGCGTTGCGCTCGCCGAACACCATCAGCACGCGCCCGTCGCGCAGTTGAATCAGGTCGGCCGGATGCTCGCTGTCGGCTGTGATCTGGTTTGGCTTCGACCATGTCTTGCCTTGATCGGTGGATTCGGTGATGGCGATATGCCCGCCCTTTTCCGAACGCATCGCCGCCAGCAGACGGCCATCCTTCAGAGCCACGATGCCGGTCTCGTTGAAGTGCTCGCCGAGCAGCACCGGCTCACCCCAGGTCTTGCCGCCGTCTTTCGAGCGGAAGATGTAGCTCTGGTTGCCTCGTGCATCGAAGAACTCGAAATACACGGCCATCAGCACGTGGCCGTTCGGCAGTTGGATGATCTTGCCATAAGGCGAGATGTGGCCCTTGTTGGCATAGAAGTTGTAGATCGACGGATCGCGCACGGGCTTCGACCAAGTCTTCCCGTTGTCCTTGGAGAAGATCAGGTACACGCCATCGAAGACGCGGTCACTGCGGCCGCCCTTCAATCGCAAGCCGGACTCGTCGTAGCCCGAAAGGATCGCGTAGGCGAGGATGATGGTTCCATCCTTCAATTGGCCCATCGCGGGATTGCGGTCATCGTACTGCTCGTCGATGGCAGTCCAGGGTGCGGACCACGTCTTGCCTTTGTCGGTGGAGCGAATCAGGTCCAGCCGCCCTTTCACGCCGATGTGCGGCGCGCCGCCTCGGATCACGGCGAGCACGTCGCCGTTCTTCAGAGGTATGGCGACAGGGAAGTAGCCGAGTCCTTTGGTGAGGACTTGATTCGGGAAATCGGCGGCCGCGGTGAAACCCGCGCAAATCAGAAGGGAGAGAACAAGCTTCATGGTAGCTTTCGATATTGTTCCATTGCGGACTTGGATTTGTCCTGCTGCCCCGTGCGGCGATAGCTGAGGGCCAGTTGATACCAGCCTTGCTTCAGGCCGGGATTGGCGGCGACGGCTTTTTCAAAGTGGCTCGCCGCCTTTGCATCTTCGGATCGGGCCGCGGCCAGCTTGCCGAGTTCAAAGTGCGCTTCTGCATTGGCGGGTTCTAACCGCACCGCTTCGGTCAACATCACGACGGCCGGATCGGGCTTCTGCAACTTGGCCAGGTTGCGGCCGAACTTCACACGGTAGGCGGCGTTCGCCCCGTCCAGTTGCACGGCCTTCGCGTAAGCGGCCTCGGCCTTGTCGAGTTCGCCGGTAGCATCGTACACGTCGCCAAGTGCGGCCTGCATGTCGGCGGCATCCGGCTCCAGCTTGACGGCGATCTCGTAGGCTCGCATGGCCTCGTCGTTCTTGCCATTGAGGTAGGCCACCATGCCCGCGGCGGCATGAAACTTCGCCTCCTTCGGGAAGCGTGCGCGGGCGCGCTGGAGCAGTTGCGTGGCCTCGGCCGATGCATCCAACCGGAGCAGCGTAAGGGCCAGATCGTAGAGCGTGTCGGGATTCTTCGGGTCGAGCTTCGTTGCCTGGCGCAGCGATTGCGCCGCATCCTGAGCACGGTCGAGCGCGTTGAGCACGGCACCTTTCAAGGCGAAGTAATCGGCGTTGGCGGCGGGATGCTTCTCCAGAGTCGCCAGTGCCTCTGGCGCGCGGCCCTCCTGCAGTAATGCGAGTGATAGATTGAACGCCGTCTCGTCCAGCTTCGGATTGAGCTTGAGCGCGGCCGAGAATTCGTTGATCGCTTCTTGCAGCCGGCCTTGGGAAGAGAGGAACAATCCGTAGTCCGAGTGAAGCCCTGCATTGCGGGGATCGGCGGCGAGCGCTCTGCGCAAATCCTGCTCGGTGGGCTGGCCGTAGGCGGTGGTTGCAGCAAAAAACACAATCACTGCAAAAAAACGTCCCAGCATCGCTTTCGAGTATACAAGGTTCGTGTATATTGTCTAGGTACCCACTTCCTGGACGAAGTCTCACCCGTTAGTAAAGGAGCTTAAGCTGCATGCATTCGATGAGCCAGGGGCATACCCGCCGCTTGTTCTGGATTCTGTGCCTGAGCGCGTCCGCGCTGATTGCACAGGTGCCGACCGCGGTGCTGACCGGAGTCGTCAAGGACTCCACCGGCGCCGTCGTTCCCAACGTGAAGGTCACGGCCATCAATACCGGCACGAACCTCAGCAGGTCCGCGGTGACCGATGATTCCGGCAACTACCGCATTGCCCCGCTCAATCCAGGCCCGTACCGGGTGGAAGCGGAAGCAAGCGGGTTCAAGAAGGCGACCGTTCCCGAAGTGACGCTCGAAGTGAGCCAGCAGGCTCGTATCGACATTGAACTGCAGGTTGGCGAAGTGACGCAGACGCTCGAAGTGACGGCACGGCCTTCGCTGGTCAACACGGAGAGCAACCTCATTGGCGGTGTGATCAACCAATCGCGCGTGTTGAGCCTTCCGCTCAACGGGCGCAACTTCATGGAACTGACCACGCTGACCGCTGGGATTGCAGAAGGCACCGGATCGGCGGCCATCGTGAGCAAGCGCGCGCCTACCGCGGCCGGAATGCCGCACCAGGACAACAACTATCAGTTGGACGGCGCCGATAACAAGGAAGCGTTCTTCAATAGCTGGAACCTCGGTCCTTCGGTGGACGCCATTCAGGAGTTCAGCATTCAGGTGGGCCAGTATTCGGCGGAGTTCGGCGCCGGCGGCGGCGCAGTCATCAACGTGGTGACAAAGTCCGGCACGAACGAATTGCACGGGACGCTGTGGGAGTTCATGCGCAACAACAAGTTCGATGCGCGCAACTTCTTCCTTACGCCCACGCAGACCATCGCTCCTCTGCGGCGCAACCAGTTTGGTGTGGCGGTGGGCGGGCCGATCATCAAGAACAAGATGTTCCTGTTCGGCAACTACGATGCGACGCGCATCCGGCAGGGCCTGTTCCGCACGGCGATGGTGCCGACAGCGGCACAGATCGGCGGGAACTTCACAGGCTATAGAACAACGATCCGTGATGTCAGGAACGGGCAACCTTTCGCCAACAACGTGATCCCCACCTCACGGCTGGATCCCATTTCGCAGGCGCTGGCGAAGTTCTACGCCGCGCCGAATCGCGACAATCCGTCGCAGAACTACAGCGTGAATGCATCGAGCCGGAGTGACGTGGATTCCGGGCTGTTCCGCTACGACTGGCGCATGACCGACAAGCACGACCTGATGGTTCGCTACGGCATCCAGAATATCGACAATTACAACCCGGGCACGTTCCCGCTGGTGGGCGGGCTGATTGTTCCGCAGAAGCCGCAGAACCTGGCCGTGAACCTGACTTCGATTGTGTCCTCGCGCCTGTTGAATGAATTCCGCGCCAGCTACGGACGGCAGATTCACCGCCAGCGCGGACAGAACTCGGGCAACCCCATCGCTGCGAACGCCGGCGTGCCGTTTGCGCCTAAGGAAGGCAGCGGGGCGGGCTTCGTGGAAGGCATCGGATTGGGAAACACCATTTTCTCGACGCTCGGCGAGCAGCAGCCGTGGTTCCTGACGGTGAACAGCTTCCAGTGGTATGACGGCATCACGTGGTCGCAGGGCAAGCACAACATCAAGGCCGGCTTCGATATTCGCCGCCACCGTGCCGATGCGTTTCTGGGGACGCGGTTGAACAACCAATACACGTTCTCGGGCCAGTTCTCGGGCGACGGGTTCACGGACTTCCTGCTCGGCAACATGTCCTCGTCTTCCGTGGCGCTGGCTCCGAACGAGACGGGCCGGTTCCGTAGAACAATGTTGGCCGGTTATGTTTTGGACGACTGGAAGGTCAGCCCGAAGCTGACGTTGAACGTCGGCGTGCGTTACGAATACGGGCAGGTGCCGCGCGAGTTGGGCGGACTGACTCCGACCTTCGATCCGTCACTGGCCAACGGACAGGGTGGCTTGCGGTATCCGAAGCAAAACAAGAGTGCGGAGCCTTTCTACCGCGGCGTGCGGCCCGATCTCGGGTTCGGGTACACGGACCGCGAGACGCTGTTCACATCGGATAAGAACAACATCGCACCGCGCTTCGGATTTGCCTATCGTCCCTTCAGCGGCAATCGCACGGTGCTGCGCGGCGGATACGGATTCTTCTACTCCGGACCGCAGTTGATGAACCTGGTGCAGAATTCGGTGACTGGTCCTCCGGCGCAGTTGTGGGCCGGTTATACTTCGGACCGCAACACGCCCACGCTCACCTGGGCGGGCGATGTGAGCAATCCGAACGGGTCGCTGGCGACGGCGATCTTCGGTGTGCTGACGAGTCCGGAGAACAACTGGATTGACGGCTACACGCAGCAGTGGAGCTTCAGCGTGTCGCAGGAACTGAGCCGCAGCATGGTGTTGGAAGTGCAGTATCTCGGCTCGAAGAGCACACACCTGGAGAACTCGCTGGACTACAACGCGACGCAGCCCGGGCCGGGCGCCGTGCAACAGCGCATCCCGTGGCCGAAGTGGAATCGCGTGTTCGGCTTCAACTCGAGCGGCGCGGCCAACTACAACGCGCTGCTGGTGACCGCCGAGAAGCGCATGGGCAAGGGCCTCATGTTCAAAGGGGCTTATACATGGAGCAAGACGCTGGCGAAGAACGGGGCGCGGTCCTCGGGCAACGTCGGGCAGGTGCAGAATCCCTTCGACCTGCGGCAGAACGACGGCTTCTCTTCGGATAACATTCCGCATCGCTTCACCGGGAACTACCTCTATGAACTGCCCTTCGGGCGGGGGAAGGCGATCGGATCGAACATGAACAAGATCGCTGACTTCATTGTGGGCGGCTGGACACTTTCGGGCATCCTCACGCTACACAATGGATACCACCTGGTGGGTCCGACGATTGCTGCGGTCAACTGCAATTCGTCGCCGACCAATGTGTGCCGGCCTGACCTGTTGCGCGATCCGCTGATCGGCGGCAATGGACTGGTGTCGCCGCGTTGGGACCGCGATGCTTTCGACTGGCCGAATAACACGGCGAAGCATCCGGCGCAGGCTCCGCGATTCGGTTCCGCGATCATGAACATGTTGCGCGGAAATGCGGTGAACACGATGGATGCGGGCATCTTCAAGAACTTCGTGATCAAGGAGCGTTACCGCTTCGAGTTCCGCACGGAGATGTTCAATGCGTTCAACCATACGAATTTCGCTAATCCGAACGGGTCGGTGGAAAATCCGAACTTCGGGCGGACGTTCTCGACATCGATCGGTCCGCGGACCATCCAATTCGGGTTGAAATTCTATTGGTAGACCATAACTATCGTTGGAAGCTGGTGGCGCTGCTGTTTCTCATCGGCGCCACCAACTACGGGGACCGGACGGCGATCTCGTCCGTGTTCCCGTTGTTGCGTTCCGAGTTCAACGCGACCGATGTGGAGTTGGGCGCGATCGGGACTTCGTTTTTGTGGGCCTATGCGATGGCTTCGCCGATGGCGGGCTTGTTCGCGGACCGCTTTTCGCGCAGCCGCATTGTCGCCGGGAGCCTGGCGGCGTGGAGTCTGGTGACGCTGGTGACGGCGTTTGCCACGAGCATCGGACAGATTCTGGTGAGCCGCGTGATACTCGGATTCACTGAGGCGGCATACCTGCCGGCGGCGATCGCGCTGATCGCGGATTATCACTCTTCGAAGACGCGCGCCACGGCCATCGGGCTGCACACGGCGGGGCTGACCTTCGGACTGATTGCGGGC